>JAWCDI010000038.1:0-7151 GCA_044343505.1 Candidatus Aenigmatarchaeota archaeon
GCCTGCTGTTGCAGCTGCTGCAACTGAAAAAGAAAGAGCAAACCTTATCCCGCTTAAAATCATGTAAAAAGTTGCAAAGTACCATAAAATTAAAAAAATTTCTGTAAATTCAAGCTTAGATTTTCTGTAAAGTTTAAGAAGTAGAAAAGGAATAATTAACAAAGAAATAAAAAATGGAGCATAGCCAATTCTTCCTACAATCTCTAGAAAACCTGAAGATGAGAAAATGTTTACTCTTTGAAGTTCTGCTACCGAAATGTTCACTAATAAACCCTTGCTAGGATCCATAAAACCAAGCATTACAAGAAATGCAGAAACTATGTCACCCCAACCTAAAAAGAAGCTTACGACATTTGTTGGAATTAAAATTATAAAATAAGGGACTAAAAGACTTTTAATTTCTTGAACCGGCTTTCCTATTTCAATCACTAATTTTCTTTGATGTATTACTTCTTCAAAAATTCTGAAAAAGAAAAGAAAAAGTAAGCAAGTTGTGAGAAGAATTAAAATAAACCAGCCACCACCCCAGTTCCAGACAAAAAGTAAGTTAGAAATTATTGCAAAAATATAATAAGGAATTGATTTTTTCTTAAGAGCAAGGAAAACTGAAAGAACACAAAGGAAAGTGTAGAAAACAACAACAGGATCGTTATCGCAATAGCCCGCCATGCTTACTCCAATAAAAGTTGGAGTTAAAACAGCAAACAGAGCGGTAGCTAAACCTCCCCACTTATTTGACAAAAAATTACCTAAAAGAAACGCCACAACTACTCCTAAACTGACCATTATCAAAGGTGAAACTTTTGCTACGAATAAAAAAGAAATATCACCAAAAAGAAGTTGAGCAAGCTTATAAAATCCAATCATAGTGTATTCAAAACCTAACTGAAACTCATAAGGCCTTCCAGGAGGATAATAGCTTTGCAAATCCCAAGGCAACGGCAAATAATTATTTTTCATTATTTCTAAGGCATGTCTATAGTACCACCAAGGGTCATAATCCAAAATTGTCTGAGCATTTAAAGTAGAAAGTCTTACAAAAACAGCCAAATAGATTATTAGAAAAAGTGCAACAAGAACAACAAGAAAACTGAATATCCTACTTAGTTTAAGCCCCATTCTGACACTTTTTCTAGTTTTTTATATTATTTTGTAAGACTTAAATAATTTAAAAGTTAAAATGTTTGGTTTAAAAAATTTTCAATACTTCTCTCTATCGCATCTTTCATGCTTACTCTTGGTTTCCACCCAAGCTTCTTAATTTTATTAACATCGAGAAGCATTAAATAAACGTCACCTTTCCAACCAGATTTTCCGCCAGTAAATTTAAATTTGGGTTTTAAATTCATTTTTCTGCAAACTATTTTAGCTATTTCCTTAACTGTTATCCAATCTTCAGAACCTATGTTAAAAATTTCTAGCTTTTTGGAAGATTTTTTTGCTCCAATCAGCATAGCATCTATACAATCACTTATATAAATGTAAGATTTTTTTTGTTTGCCATTTCCTAGAATTTCTAATTCGTTTGGATTTTTTTTCAATTTGTTAAAAAAATCGAAAATTACTCCGTGAGAAGATCTTGGGCCAATAACGTTTGCTAACCTAAAAATTACAGATTTAAAACCAAAAGTATTACAATAAGCAGAAATTAAAGCTTCGCAAGCTAATTTTGTCGCTCCATATAATGAAATCGGTTCAAGAGAAGAATTTTCTGGGGTTGGTATTTTTTTAGCTAAGCCGTAAACTGTGGAAGAAGAAGTAAAATAAATTTTTTTCACGTCATTTTTCCTCATAGCTTCTAAAACATTGTAAGTTGCTAAAAAATTTTGTTCTACATCTATTTTTGTATTTTTTAAAGCAGCTCTCACATCAGGATTCGCAGCCAAATGCCAAACCTCTTCTACATTTTTAAAATAACTATCGATATTATCTTTAACTAAATCCAATTTTAAAAATTTGAATTTTGAATTACCAAGATGATGCTTGATGTTATCTATTTTTCCTGTGCTCAAATTATCCAAAACTATTACTTCATCATTTTTTTCTATCAATCTATCGATTAAATGCGAACCTATAAAACCTGCGCCACCGGTAACTAAAATTTTCATATAACAAAATAAATTCTTAAAGATAAATTTTTTATTAATTATAACTTCTTAAGTTCGAAATATATTTCTGATGCTGGAATTATTTTTGAAAATACATTTTCATAAATAGACCAAACTTTTGAATTTTTTATCGTAATTTTTATTTTTCCAAAGTGAAGCTCCTTTTTTATTATTTTAAATTCCACATTATTAACCTCATAATTAAACTTTTTTCCCAAAAAGGTTCTTTTATCCCAATAATCAAAAGTTTTTAATGTAAAAAAATGTTTATGTGTAGGGTCCATAAAGCCAGTTGGTGAAGCAAAATAAGGAACGGTGATTTTAAGGATCCCATCTTTTTTCAGAATTCTATGGAATTCCTTCATTACTGCGACTAAATCCTCTACATGCTCTAACACGTGTGATGCAATTATCATGTCAAATTCATTATCTTTGAAAGAATAAGGAAATTTATCTAAATCATGAACGATTTCCACATGCGGCAATTTAATCTTATCCAAATGAATGACTTTTCCTTTTTCTTCCTTAAAAGGCTTTAATCCACAGCCCACTTCTAAAATTTTTTTGGATTTTGTATCTTTCATAAATTAAATTTTACGATAAAATTATAAAGTTTTTCCTTCAATTTTCCAACTCTTGAGAGATTCGTCCGTCTCTAAAATGTTCTTCTATCATTTCACGGTAATGGTTCTAACATTTTTTGTTCAACGTACCGTTCTTAAGAGATTTCTCTTGCCTAGGAGTAAATACTTAACCTTTTTGACTCTAAAATTCTTTTAATTTTTAAAAATTAGAATTCTTTATAGAAATCTATCTGTTCCCTTTCTATTATTGGTTTCCACCACCATTCATTCTTCTTATACCATTCAATTGTCTTCTTAATTCCCTCTTTGAAATTTACTTTTGGTTTCCAACCAAGCTTTTCAATTTTTGAAGTATCTAAAGAGTACCTTAAATCATGTCCAGGCCTATCTTTAACAAACTCGATTAGAGTTTCTGGTTTGTTGAGTAGAGTTAAAATGATTTTAACAACTTCTATGTTTTTAAGTTCCTGTTTTCCTGCGATATTATAAACTTCTCCTTCTTTCCCTTTATGCAATACCAAATCTATTGCTTCACAATTATCTTCAACAAAAATCCAATCCCTTACGTTTTCTCCTTTACCATAAACTGGGATTTTCTTGCCAATTAAAGAATAAATAATTGTTTTTGCAACAAACTTTTCAGGGTGTTGATAAGGACCATAATTGTTCGTGCTTCTTGTTATTAAAACAGGTACACCATAAGTTTCGAAATAAGCTTTACATAACAAATCTGCTCCTGCCTTGCTAGCTGCGTAAGGATTACGAGGATTTAACTTATCCTCTTCTTTAAAACTTCCTTTTAAAACATGTCCATAAACTTCGTCTGTTGATATTTGAACATATCTTTTAACGTCAAATTTTCTGCACACCTCCAATAAAGTGTAAGTTCCAAAAACATCTGTTAAAACAAATGAACCTGCTTCTATAATACTTCTATCAACATGAGTCTCTGCTGCAAAATTAACTACAAAATCACAATCTTTTATTGCTTTTTCAACATCTTCTTTTCTACAAATGTCACCTTTAACAAAAATTATTTTATCCAAAATATCCTGTAAGTTTTCTTTTCTTCCAGCATAAGTTAGCTTGTCCAAAACAATAACTTTATAATCAGGATAATTTTTAACCATAAAACGAGCAAAATTACTTCCTATGAAACCTGCTCCTCCTGTAATTAAAACTTTAGCCATGTTTTTTACCAGGAGTTAAAATCCAATCATACGGTATTTCCTTTGTGTCTGGTGGCAAACGATACTCATCTGGCTTTTCTCTGTTGTAAGGCTTTGTGGGAATGTTAATAACAAAAGCCTCTTCTTGCGAAATACATTTCCAGCCATGATATACTTCTGGTGGAATAACAATTAGACAAGGGTTATACTCACCTATAAAAAATTCGTTAATTTCTCCTTTTGTTTTTGATTTTTCTCTACCATCGAACAGAACAAGCTTAATCATTCCTTTTATACAGCAAACATTATCCCATTGCTCTTTATGCGAATGCCACGCTTTCACTACCCCAGGTAAAGTTGTTGTCACATAAACTTGACCAAATTTTTTAAAAAACTCATCGTCACATCTTAAAATTTCCATAAGTTTTCCTCTTTCGTCAGGAATCCACTTTAACTGTTTAACTTTTACCCCTTCTATCATATCAAAACCTTTGACTTATCACCCAAAACTAACTTGAAACCTTTGATGATTTTACTATCTTTCGTGATACTAACTTCTTTTCCTATTAAACTATCTATAATTCTACCTGCTGAATCTATTTCACTTCCGTCCATGATAATCGAATCTTCTATTTCCGAGTTAATTATCTTACACTCATTTCCTATGCTTGTGTAAGGGCCTATAAAGCTATTCTCTATTAAACAATTATTTCCAACAATACAAGGGCCTTTTAGTACTGAATTACCCTTTATTACACTTCCTTCTCCGATTTTAACTCTTCCTTTGATTACACACCCTTCCTCTACATTTCCTCTTATATCTCTTTCAATTTCATCCAGAACAAGGCGATTTGCATCTAATATGTCTTCTGGCCTACCTGTATCTTTCCACCATCCCTTAACTATTTTTGCTTTAACTTTATAACCTTTGTCTATTAGCCATTGAATTGCATCAGTAATTTCAAGCTCATTTCTCCAGGAAGGTTTAATGTTTTTAACTGCCTCAAAAACTATTGGTTTGAACATGTAAATTCCAACTAACGCTAAGTTGGAGGGTGGACTTTTTGGCTTTTCTATGAGTTTTATCACGTTACCATTTTTATCAAGTTGAGCTACACCAAATCTCTGTGGGTTTTCTACTTCTGTTAGTAAAATAAAGGCATCCTCTTCACTCTTAGAAAACTCTTTGACATACTCTGCAATTCCTCCTTTCAAGATATTATCTCCTAAGTACATAACAAAATTATTATTCTCAAGAAAATTTTCAGAAATTTTAATTGCATGAGCCAAACCTAAAGGTTGTGGTTGGTTAATGAAAGTAAAGTTTGCGTCCCATTTTTTACTTTCTACAGCCTTGATAACTTGCTCTTTGTTTGGTCCTACCACAATCCCTATATCTTTAATTCCTGCACTGATTAAATCTTCAATGGTATAAAAAAGTATTGGTTTATTTGCTACAGGGATAAGTTGCTTTTGCTGGCTATAAGTTAAAGGTCTAACACCTGTTCCGTAACCTCCAGATAAAACTAAGCCTTTTATGTTAACTCACCTCTTAAAATTTTTAATCCTTTTTCGATATTTAATGGTTTTTTAATCTTAGATATTTTTGTAACGTCAAAAGAACTATCTTTTGGTCTTTTTGCCTCCCATTCTAATTCTTTTGAAGTAATTGGTCTTATTAGACTTCTGTTCAAATCAAAAATCTCTGAAATCTTAATAGCAAGATTGTATCTGCTTATCCTTTCACTACCAGCTGTATGAAATACACCCTTTTCATCTTTTTTTATAAGTTTTGAAATGATTTTTGCTAAATCATTAGTAAGTGTTGGTGAAGTAAATTGATCTGTGACAACTCTTACTTCATTTTCTTTTTTAAGTTCCTTAATAACCCAAGTTACAAAACATTCTTTTGAGGGATGCGCACCATACAATGTACTTGTTCTTAGAATTAACCAATCACTACAAATTTCTTGAACAAACTCCTCACCTTTGAGTTTTGTGAAACCATAATAATTTATTGGATTTGGTTTATCTTCCTCTTTGTACATTCCTTTTTCCCCATCAAAAACATAATCCGTGGAAATGTAAATAAGTTTTGAATCAAATTCTTTACAAGCTTCTGCAACATTTTTTGTTCCAGCAGCGTTTATAACCCAAGCCTTCCTTTTATCAATTTCACATGAATCGACATTTGTCATAGCTGCTGTATGAACTACAACATCTGGCCTAACCTTAGAAAAAACTTTTTTAACATCATCCCAAGAAGTTACATCCATTTTTATGGCTTCTTTATAAAGTTTTTTACTAGAGTAGGATGGTATAACATCAAAATTTTTGCTAAGCTCATCAATAACTTTTATTCCCAGCAGGCCAGAAGAGCCAGTAACTAGTATTTTCATCATAACAATTTAATCTAGGTTATCAATAAATAGTTAACATTTTGTAAAAACTTACTATATAACCATTAACAAAAAGTTATCAGATGCTTGATTTTGTTTGGAAGTTTATTAACACAAACAAATAACGCAAGCCCTTTTTGAAAAATATTCTTGTGAAGGTAAACTTATTTACTTTATGAAGATTTCTTAAACTTAAGAAAAGTAATTAAATATAATTAAAAGATAAGAAAAGGGAATAAACTTGAAGGAAATAGAACTAACGATAGAAACAAAACATTTGAGAATAATTTCTTTGTTTGGAATTTTGATAGCTTTGTTAGTAGCTGAAATAGTTTGGCCTCGGAATACACCAATAAACTTTGGTGACGAAGGCTATCATACAATACTTATTCAATGGTTCTCTAACAAAAAAGAATTTCCAGTTTGGACTCCTTATTTTGACACAGAAAAAACAAAAAGTGGGATAACAGGAGCTTATCTCTATCACTTATCAACTGCTGGCTTTATGCTTTTTGGCTTTCAAGAGGCTTTTGTTAGGTTTATGGTTCCTTTTTGTGCTATTCTTTCTGGCTTAGCGATTTTTATCCTTGCAAAAAGGATTTTTAACGAAAATGTTGGTTGGTTTGCTGCAATTATTTTAGTAACATTTCCCTCTTTCGTAACCTATTCAGTTTTTCTTTACAGAGATGCCTTCTTTACTTTTTACCTAACAGTTTTCTTCCTAACTTTCATTCTGGCCATAAAAGAAAATAGCAAAAAGTATTGGCTCTTATCTGGAGTCTTTGGAGCATTTACCATATTCTCAAAAACTGCAGGTTTCGGGATTTTATTCTTCGTTGCTTTTGTTTTTCTTTATGAGATTTTTACAGAAAAGAAATTTTTCCAAACTTT
>JAWCDI010000004.1:0-22131 GCA_044343505.1 Candidatus Aenigmatarchaeota archaeon
ATAGTTAATCTTCTAAATACTATATTCCCTGTAATTCCTGTTCTAAAGATTATAAATTCTATCTTACCTTTACCTATAATTTATTTGCATAAAACTGTGAATATTTCAACTCTACCCTTAGCATATCATTACTTTCACTCTTTTCCAGGCAACCTAACTTTGTTTTTCTCAATTTTTGTTTTTTTAGGAATGATAAAAATCTATAAAATAAAGAAACATAGAATATTATTAATACTGATTTTACTACCACTTATTTTCACAGATTTGTTTTATGGCTGGATTGTTCCAGGATTGGCCAGACAAACATTACAACCAATAATACCGCTTCTAATCTTGATAGGAGTTTGGTATATTAATTCTCTCGAATATAGAAAATTTTTGTTTATTCTTGTTGTATTATTAACTATTGTTGAAACTATTGTTTTCATTTACAGTTATTATAGCTATTTTTTATTTACATGGGAATTTCTAGATAAGATTGGTATGTTAAACACTTGGATTGGACAGAACTCGGCTTACAATGTTTTTTTAAAAGTATAAAATTACACTTTATTCAATTTCATTATTTTAGAAATTAAAAACTTAAAATAAAGTTTTATTGCAACTTTCCCATAAACCCATCCAATTTTTGGTAACTTTAAAAAAATGAAACTTAAAGTCGGAGAAAATGAACCAAATTTAGACACACCGGCTTTTCTTCCATACCATCTCACAGGAACTTCTGTTATTTTATAACCCAAAATATGTGCTTTCAATACAACTTCTGTACTAAACTCAAATCCTTTAGAGTTTATTTTAATAGAATCAAAAATTTTTCTCCTATAAGCCTTAAAAGCATTTGAAAAATCTTCTAGACCTAAACCAAAAATAAAAGAAAAGAACTTGTTGTATATTCTATGAGCGATTAGTTTAAGCATAGGATAGTCTATTGCTTTTCCACCTTTAATAAACCTAGATCCACAAACAACATCATATCCTTCTTCAATTTTCCTAACAAGTTTAATTATGTCATTTGGATTATCAGATAAATCCCCCATAAAAGGAATTAATACCTCTCCTTTAGCGTGTTTAAACCCGAACTTTAAAACAGAACCCAAGCCGGTCGGTCCTTTTTTTCCACATATTTTATGAATAGGTTTGATTATCTTCTCCTTTTTTGCAATTTTTTTCATTATAGTAAAAGTGTTATCATTGCTATTATCATCCACGGCTATTACTTCATAATCTAATTTGTATTTATTCAAAGTCTTTATAACAGAAATTAAAGTCTTACCTATCGTTTTTTCTTCATTGTGTGCTGGAATAATAATCGATATTTTCATTAATTGTTAATTATCTTTAAATAAATAGTGTTTTGTTCCCATCAACCCAGCTAATCAACTTATTCACACCATCTCTTGGTTTAATCGACGGTTTCCACCTAATTAATTTTTCAGCTTTTCTTATATCGCTTATGTAAACCTTCTGATCAGCTGGTCTCCAATTAGAAAATGAAAGCTTAATTTTTTTGTTCAAGGTATCTTCTAATAACTTGATTAATTCTAGCAGTGATATAGTATTTCCTGGTCCACCACCTACGTTAAATACCTCTCCCCTAAATTTTTCAATTTTCTTCATTAACATCTCTACAAGTTTAACAAGATCATCGATGTATAAAATATCTCTTACTTGTTTTCCATTACCATAGATTGTTATTAATTTATCAAAAATCGATGAAATAGTAAAGTGTGTGATCCATCCTTGATCCTCATTTCCAAATTGCCTCGGTCCATAAATACAACTACACCTCAACACTACAGAAGGTAAGTCGTATGTCAATCCATACTCCCTCACATACAATTCAGCAGCATACTTGGAAACACCATACGGAGTATGGTTGTTTGTGTCAGTTGGAAAGTTTTCTGATATTCCAAATTTATATTTTTCATCAGCAAACTCATATCTTGTTTGTTTTTCAATTAAAGGTATTTTATTAACGTTATCCCCATAGACTTTGTTTGTTGAAAAATAAATAATTGCTGGTCTTTTATCAGATTGTCTGGCCGCTTCGAGAATGTTTAAAGTTCCTAAAACATTGATTTCAAAATCCTCTCTTGGATTTTTAAAACTACTCGTAACTGCTACTTGGGCTGCTGTATGAATAATAATATCAACATCGATTACTTTTTCTTGAAGAATTTTAAAATTTCTAACATCTCCATTAACAAAATTTATTTCATCACCACACGACTTCTTTAACCATTCTAAATTGTGTTTTGTATTATTCCTCGATAAATTATCATAGATAACAATCTCATAACCTTTAGAAAAAAGATACTTTGCTAAATTAGAGCCTATAAAACCCGCTCCACCTGTAATTAACAATTTCATCTTTTCACCAAATTTAAAATTTGTTTAGATAAAAATAATTCTATTCACTTACCAAAATACTTTTTTCTTTCTTTTTCAGCTTCTACGAACTTATCTATTGCCTCCTCTTCCTTACTCCATTCAACAAGTTTTTCCAAACCATCTTTCAAATCTATACTTGGCTTCCATCCAAGTGTTTTTTCTATTTTACTTATATCAGCAAAATCGTGTCTATTATCACCGAATCTAAATTCTTCAGTAATTTGGGGTTCAAGTCTAGAATCGTAAAGCTCAATCAATATTTCAGCAATTTTCAACACGCTTGTTGGTTTACCTGTTCCTACGTTGAACACATCAACTAAAAATTTTTCTTCTTCCAAAGCCATCAAATTTGCTTTCGCTATATCCGTCACATAAATAAAATCCCTGAGTTGATTTCCATCTTCATAAATTATCGGTGGGTTTTTGTTTTTAATTCTAGACATAAAAATAGCAGCAACTCCTGTATAAGGATTATTTAGACTTTGCCTTGGTCCATAAACGTTGAAATACCTTAAAGCTATCGTTGGTATTTGAAAAACATTTCCAAACATCAGAGCCAATCTTTCTGTATCGAATTTCGATAAAGCATAAACTGAAAGATTTTGTGGTGGTTTTTCTTCTGTTATTCCAACTGGCTTAACATATTCACCACAAATTGGACAATGTACTTCCCAATCTTTATTTTCAAGTTGTTCTTTTGGTCTTAAACTAGGGTAAACTATTCCATCTGTTTTACACTCATAAGCTCCTTCACCATAAATACTCTTCGAACTCGCAACTATTATCTTCTTGATGTTTTTTCTCATGTTTTCACTTTTCAACAATGTCTCGTAAAGCCTAGCTGTACCCAAAGTGTTAACTTTAATGAATCTTATTGGTTGATACATACTTTGTCCAACACTTACTAAAGCTGCTAAGTGGATAATAGCATCAACTCCTTTTAAACACTTCTTCCATGTGCCTGATTTTGTGATATCACCGTTCACAAATTCAGCTTTTTGATTTATGTAAGAAGGTTTTTTATTTCCATGAACTTGTGGTTCTAAATTGTCTATAATCTTGACATCATAACCTCTTTCTATCAATAAATCTACAGTATAGCTTCCTATGAAACCTGCTCCACCTGTGACTAAGATCTTCATACTATCTCCATAAACCAATCTATAGTTCTTTTCAAACCTTCTTCCAAACCAATTTTTGGTTCATATCCAAGAAGTCTTCTCGCTTTACTTATGTCTGGGCATCTTCTCTTCGGATCATCTTGCGGTAAAGGAAGAAAAATTATTTCTGAATCAGATTTTGTGATTTCTTTTACTTTGTAAGCTAAATCAATTATCCTTATTTCTTCGTTATTTCCTATGTTGAAGACTTCTCCATCTAAATTCTCTTCTAAACATAATCTCATAATACCATTTATAGTATCACTAACATAACAAAAACTTCTTGTTTGTGTTCCATCACCATAAACCGTTAAAGGTTCTCTTTTTAAAGATTGTTTTATGAATTTCACAATAACTCTTCCGTAAATTGTATTCTCAACATCTAGCCTAGGACCATAAGTGTTGAATATCCTAGCTATTCTAATCGGTAATCCAAATTTTTTGAAATAGGAATAACAATAAGCTTCTCCTGCCCTTTTTCCTTCATCGTACATACATCTTGGCCCGAAAGGATTTACGTAGCCATAATAAGTTTCTGGTGTAGGTATTTCGTTTGAATCACCATAAACTTCACTGGTACTTGCGAAAACGAATGCTTCAACTTTATTTTTTCTTGCTAATTCTAACATGTTCTTCGTTCCAATTATGTTTGAATCTAAAGTTTCAACCGGATTTTGTTGATAAATTTGTGGTGAAGCTATGCTAGCCATGTGGATTATGTAATCTATTTTCTCATCATAATTAAAATCACATACATCATTCTTAACTAATTTAATCTTATGTTTTTCCAGAAGATGTTTTATGTTTTTTTCTGAACCTGTTACAAAATTATCTAAACAAATAACATTTCCTCCCAATTCACTCAAAACATCACAAGTCCAACTTCCCAAAAAACCTGCTCCACCTGTGACTAAAAAATTTTTTCCTTCAATTTTTTCTTTATATTTACTTAATTCTATGACCAATTTTTCAACGTCTCTTTCTATTATCTTACTCATTCTGAACACTTAAACTTTAAGGGCAGGTGGAATTATTCCTTTCCCAGAATAAATTCTCTTGTTTGCTTCTTCTAGAGAATAGATGTCACCAATATCCATCCAAAAATTACATGGATATAAATATCCTGCAAGTTCTTTTGTTTCTGCCAAGACTTCAAAAAGTGTGTGTTCCAGTCTGCTCTTCTTCGCTGGTAGAAATCTATCCAAGTTATGGTAAATTTCTTTACCAATTACAGAATAACCAGCGTTTACCATAACTTTATCTGATTTTGGAATTTTTTCTTTCGGTGGTTTTTCTATAAAACTTGTTATTCTATAAAGAGTTTCTGACTCTTTCTTACCTTCCGCTACACCAAATTTATACGCTTCATCAACAGGTACTTCAAAAAGACTTATCGTGACCCATGTTCTCAACTTGTTTCTCCCTTCTTCATGTGTTTCTATCAGTTTTTTTATATCGATATCAGAAATCACATCTCCATATAGAACCAAGAAATCTTCTGTTTTATCTAAAATTCCTCTATTATCTTGACTTCTCAAAACTAAGCTCAAGTCTCCCCCTGTTTCCCATCCTAAACCATACTCTACTGAAACATTTATATCATTCGCAAAATATTCTCCTCTGTGTTTAAGGTAATTTTTAAGAGCTCCTTCATGGACATCTCCAGCTCTGATTATCACATATACTTCATCAATTTGACCAGATTTTGATAGCGTGTCTAATATCCATTCGATAATTGGTCTGGCTCCAACTTGAACCATTAGTTTAGGTGTTCCATAAGAAATTGGTCTAAGCCTTGTTGCTTCTCCTGCTGCAAGCACATACGCTTTCATTCTCTTACACCATACTTCTTCGCCATGTAATTGTTCACATCCAACACAGCTTTCAAAATTTCTGGAACGTCTCCAACTTCTTCATCACAAAATGCTAAAAATGCTTCCAAATCTTTTGGCAAACATTTGCCACCAAAAGCTTTTCCATGAATTGTTCCATAAGATCCTATCCTTTTATCAAGACCTACTATCCTTGCTGTTTTGTGTGGATCTATACCCAATTTTAAAGCATGCTCAAATAGATCGTTGAAAAAAGAGATTTTAGTAGCTAAACATGTATTTGCTACCAATTTTATCCAAGCCGCTTCTCTCAAACTTACTCTCTCTATTGGAGCATTATTACCAGAATGTTCGTTAACTTTTTTATACAACTTTTCAAGGATCTCTCCACTTCTTGAATTTTTTTCTTCTTCTCCAATAACATATCTGTCTTCATTAAAAAAACTTTTTTTGAATTTATTTTCAGTTGTCCATGTTTCTGATATTTCTGTTAAAAACTCTGGATTTACACAAACCCCAACTCTATTTTTGATTTTTCTTTCTTCTAAGGCTGGAATTATAACTTTTTCAGCTGTATCTGGTAATACAGTACTCTTCACAGCGATCGTATGATATTCTCCATTTTTTTCTTTCAGAACATCTGCTATATTTTTTGTGGCTTCCTCTACATATTTTAAGTTCATTTTCCTGTAACCATGTAATGTTCTTTCTTCAGAAAGAGGTGTTGGAACACATATAAAAGAAACGTTTGAGTTTAATATAGCTATGTTTAAATCTGTTGTAGCGAAATATCCCAACTCTCTCAATTTTTCAATCTTTTTTTCATCAATATCGTAAAAAATTACTTCATAACCTAACTCAGAAAAGCCTCTTCCCACTGCTGTACCAACTACTCCACTACCGATAATACTTATTTTATATTCGGGCATCAAAGAAAGTTTTATATTATAATTTTAAATCTTTTACTATTTTCAAAACTTTTCAAAAAATTTTTAAAAATATCTGTCCCGTATACTTGAAACATTGTTATCGCACCGATAGAATTTTCACAAAAATGGACAAGAGCTCTATAAATCAAAACTGCAGAAGTAGCTTTTGGTAAAGGTGTTCCGATAAACGACAAAAACAAGATTAATATCGCTTCTATTGAACCTAAACCACCTGGTATAAAAGTTAAGCTTCCCAAGAGTATAGAAATCAAAGGTAAAGCGAATAAAGTTAAAGGCAATTCTATTCCAACGGCCTTAGCTGAAAATAAAAATATTAGGCATTCAGTGATCCAAATCAAAAATGTGAAAAAAAGAATTAGTAAAAGGAATTTTGAGCGTTTGAGTTGATTAAAACCTGTGGAAAAATTTCTTACCATGTATTTCAACTCCTTGCTGAAATTTTTAATAAAAGGTAATTTTGTCGATATTTTCAAAAGGATGAACATGATTTTTTTGTTGTTGAGAGTTAGTAAAACAAAAATTGAAATCAAGAAGAAAATTAGCATCCCTATGAAAGCTAATGTAGTGACGTAGGATGGAATGAGTTCCGTTATTGTTTGAATAGTAACAAGAGAAAATAAGATGTAAACGAAAACATCCAAAACTCTTTCAGTTAAAACTAAAGGAATTGTTTTTGAAAAAGATGTGCCAAACTTCAATTTTAAAAAATATCCTCTCAAAAATTCAAGTGCTTTCATCGGAACTAAATTGCCTAAAAACAAGGCAGAATAGAAACTGTAAAAAGTGTGGGAAAAAGGAACTTTGATGTTCACAGATTTAAGAAGATACAACCATCTTAAAGATTTGGAAAACACTGAAAAAGAGAAACAAACTATTGCCAAAATTATGAAATTCAAATTTGAATTCAAAATTATTTTTAAAACTTCATTTATTCCTGAAAAGTATAAAATTAGAAGTAAAATTATCAAACCGATCAAGAAACTTAAAAATCTAAAATCCATAAAAATTATTCGGTTTGTGAGATTTAAATTAACTACCTTAACCCAAATTTCAATTTAAAGATGAATTTTAAAGTTCTCATACCCTCGATCAAACCCGCTTTCGATTTTCCCATTTTTCTATTTTCAAACATTATTGGGATTTCCACGATTTTATAACCAAATTTTTTAGCTTTGAATAAAAGTTCTGTATTAATTTTAAAACCAAGTGGATTTAGTTTAATTTTTTCATAAACACTTCTCTTCACTACAGAAAAACCTGACATGTTATCTTTAATCTTTAAACCAAGCAAAAATGAAGTTAGAAAGGAATAAAACCTACTTATTAAAATCCTGTAAAATTTATCTTGATTTTTTCCACCTTTTACATATCTAGATCCTAAAACTATATCATATTCTTTTATCTTATCCAAAAGTCTTGGTAAATCTTCTGGTCTATGACTACCATCACCATCCATCAAAACTATAACATCACCTTTCGCAAATTTTAATCCTTCCAAAAAAGCTTTTCCAAGACCATCACTTTTTTGTTTAACAACCTTTGCTCCTGTTACTTTTGGTAAATATTTACTTTTATCAACAATTATCACTTCATGTTTCACTTTTAAGATTTCGTGGATTTTTTCAACCAAAGTTTGGATGTAAGGTTCATCTTTAGTTGGAATTATTATCGAGACTTTTTTCATTAATTAATATTAAACACTAAAATATTTTGACCTTGAACCATTGAAAGAAAATTCTAGTTCACCACCACAAGAAGTGCATCTTCCAACTAAAGGAACCCTTCTGAAATTCTTATTACATCTAACACAAACAACATTTTCAACATCACTCAACACATCTCCTTTTATCTTATTGTTGTTAACTACTTCTGCCAAAAGAGTTTGTCTTCCCAATCCAACTAACTCGGCTTTAGCAACACCTATCGCTTCAAAAACTCTTTCCAAAGGTGGTAAAAGTTGACTTTCTATATAATATTTAGAATCTATTTTCAAACCATGTTTTTTCACATATTCAGGATCTTCCGCTCTTTCTGAAATAAGTTGTGGTCCTTTGATTATCACAAACCCAACTCTATCACCAATAGATGGAATTTCTTTCTCCCCTCTTTTTTTCATCTTCTTTATCAGCTCTACATGAGGTTGAACTCCTTTATATTCTTCAGGTCTTTTCGATACCCCTTTAATTATAACAAGTTTCTCAAGTGGTATTTGATCATTTTGTAGCTTTTGTACTATTTCTTTGAAGTAAGAAAAAGCTTTCTTCGGATTTTGTTCTTTCAGTAAAATATTTAATACAGTTTCTTGGGTTTCGCTAACTAAATCACACCAATCCCTTCTAACAGTTTCAATCCCTTTCATCACAATCTCATCTTTATATTGAGAATCTATCTTCTCAAAACTCCATCCAGCATATCTTTTCTTCGTTAAGATCAAGAGTGTTTTAAAAATGTTCTCGATTTTCAACCTCAACTTACCTTCAAATTTTTCGTTCAAGAAATTTGCTATTTCGATTCCTATCTCTATGGCTTTATCTATATCTTGGGTGTCGGTTTTTATCATCACAGAATCTGTATCACCGTAAATCACTTTGTATGGTGTGTGGGTTTCTACCAATCTTTTAGTTTCTTGAATGTAATATCTACCGCAACTCGTTATAGCGTTTGCTATATCTAAAACATAAATCCTACCTAACAAGAATCCAGTATAACCATAGGTAGCGTTTGCTATCCTTTTCAAACCTTCTTGATATGCATCTAGAGCCCTCTTCCTTACAAGATCTTTCTCATTCTTCATCTCATTTTTAACAACATTCCTCTCTTTTATAAGTCTTTCAACCATTCTAGGTATTATACCTTTTCTTATTCTTGGTGAAACGAAAGAAGTCCCAAAAGGTGTTGTTATTATCTCTAAATCGTTTCTCTTTTCTAGCAAAAGAGTTGTTGGACAAATGTTGAAAGAAATAAAAATGGAAGGATACATGCTAGCCACATCAAGATAACAAACACAAGTTGTGTGTAAACCTATTTCTGGGTCTAAAACTAAAGCACCTTTAAAACCTTTTGCGTCTTTTTCGGCTTTCCTCCTAGCTATCTCTTTTTCTGTAGGTTTACATGGCAATACAAAACCTTCTTTGTTGAATTCTCTCAACAATAAATTTTCTACTTTAGCTGCTTCGCCTGTATCCAAACAATCTTGCAACAACAACCCACAAACTTTTGAAATTCCTATGTATTTATCTAAAAGGTGTTTTTCTAACAACAGTTTTAACACAAGCTCAGAATCTCTTCTAGCATATTCTATAAATTTCTCCATTTCTGCTTCATCACCTTTCCAAGCCACCACCATATCTTTAACTGAAAATTCAATCTTATCTTCACCAAGTAAATAAGAAGAAACATCTCCTAGACCAAATCTTTTTAATCCTATGAAGAACCCTCTTCCACTCATTTCTTTTATCATCCAATAAGGATCAACTATAATCCTACCGAAAACAGAATTTTTATACCTATTTTCTCCCAAGCTCTTTGAACTCAATTGTTTCTCTTTACATCTCCCTATAGTTCTTTTTAGTTTATTCACTTTCAACCTTTGGTTAATATAGGGTAAATCAAAATCGTTGATGTTGTATCCTGTGATTATATCGGGATCAAAATTCTCAATTATATCTAAAAATTTTTCAAGCATCTCTTTTTCATTTTTAAACGTCAAGATATCATGATTTATTTTTCTTATATTGTTCTTAGCAACTAAAACCATGCTGTTCTTTCCATTATAAGCTGGGAAGAAAGATAAACTGATTAAAGCTATTGGCACTTTCTCTGCATTTATCTCTTCTTCAGAGACAATCTCTATGTCTAAAGCTAAATACTTCAGTGGTGCGCTTTCCATTTTATCCACGGGATCTATTTTATCGACATCCAACATTATATCTGCTTTAATAGTTTCTGTACGAGTAGGCCTTCCCTGAACTTTATACCAACTCATACCGAAAAGTGAAAAATCAGCCATGAACCTGTATTTAAAAAGTATATCTGCCTCGAAGATTTCTTCCACAAAATTTTTTCTCCTCAAGTATTCTCTGATTGTAGCTGTTCTAGAAGGGTCTTTCAAAGTAACTTTTAACATTTTCACCTTTTCTTCCTTAAAACCTATTGGTAAGAATTTATCAACTTCTTCTATATTCTTCAAATCGTTCGGAAAATTTTTCTTCAATTCTTCTATAACATCTTCCATCATCCCAGTTTTTGGTAATACGTAAAAATATGGGAAAAAACCTTTGTAAAACACACAAACTGTTTTCCCATCTTCTGTTTTACCGAGAAGCCTTATGATCGGTTGATTCTCAACAAAAATATAATCAACATCTAGAAGCTGAAATATAACTTCCATGTTTATTCTTAAATCAAATCAATTTTTAAATTTTCTCGTGTTTTAAGATTTACAATCCAAAATATTTTTTCTGAAGTCCCACAAGATATCAAAGTTGTTCCTTTGTAGTTCAAAACAAAAGGTGAATCAAAGGGTCCAACGACAAAAATGTCTGGTATTGGGTCGATAATGAAATTATTCTCCAAAGCCAAATTCTGTGTTTTGAAAATTGGATTTAAATGCCTTTTTTTAAGTAAGTTCAACATGACCAAATCTCCTTTCCCCCATTTACTCTTGTAAAATTCTAAGTCGTTTCCTGTTGAAAGAAGTAAGTTGATTTTTTTCTCCAACCTTAAGAAAACAGGAGGTGAAAAGCTTAACACATCTTCTTCCTTAAAATTTCTATTTTTTGTTATTAAAATTAGGGATGAATTAAAAGGTAGGAAACTTTTAAATTTATCTATATATTTTTCATTTACATCAACATCAGAAAAAAGAAAAATACACAACTTATCAAAACTCATTTCTTTTAACTTATCCAAAATTTTCTCATAATTTTCTTCAAAAATCGTGAAATTACAAAACAGGCAAAAAACATCTTCTTCCAACTTTCCTATGTTCCTTTTCAAAGGTATATCAGGCCATAAGATATTAACAACTTCTATTCTTCCATCATTCCTTTCACAAACAACACCGACAACTTCATCTTCAATTAAATAATCCATAATCCCCTTATTCTTCACGTGAAAAATAATCTCTCCTGTTAAATCTTCAACAACTATTTTATTCTCCATTTCATCTATCTCTCTCACCATAACTATTAGAGAAAATTTCTTCATCTTCTCATTTATTTTATTAATGGAAATGAGGTTGACCAAATCCATTCTAAAAGTGAAAAAAGATTTAATCTTTTCATATCTTTGAATTAAAACACTAGAAACATCATCAACTGATATAATTTTCTTATCTAAAATTTCTTTCTTAACTTCTTCCACGTCTACTTTTTTCTCTTCTAATAAATTCTTTAAAAATTCGATTGAAATTAAAGGTGGAATTTTTTCTACATTATCAATTTTTTCCAAAATCTGTTTGATTTCTCCTTTCTTGTTAACTAGATATTCAAGTACATCTGGTTTTAGAATTATACCTTTTTTCATGAAAAATTCCACTATTTCTCTTTTATCCATAAAATCCAAAGAATTTTTTATTTTTTAATTATATATTATATCTCGTTCAAGTTTTCAACTTATAAGTTGTTACTTTCCCGACACGGATTTCCTCCACCTTTTTAGCATCTCTTAATAATAACAAATATTTGTTAACAGTATGCCATGATAAACCAGGTCTATCTAATTTTTCGGCCAAAGATTTACGTATAAATTCTACAGTCCTTGGAATTTTTGGATCTAAGCAGTTTAGAAGGGCTAATTCAAAAAATTTTCCAAAAGGTCTTCTTGGCATGTTTTTTTAAAATATAGGATTTAAAAATAAAATTTTTTATCTGCAAAGATTTTGAAATAAATGCAAACAATTGAATTTATCTGCAAAGATTTTGAAATAAATGTGAGAAAATTAATGTTAATATGAGTGAGAAAAAGATATGTTTTGTTAAAATTTAACGAGAATGAGTTTTTTTATTCAATTTGTAGTTTGCTAGAATTTATAAAATAAGTTAAATGTTCGCACTTATTTGAGAGATTGGTTTTTATATCAATAATGTTAATCAATAACAAAGATGTTCAATTTGAAAATTTTCTAAAAGTTCACAAAAAAACTTGTTTTATCCTTATCAACAAATTTCTTACTTTTTCCACATCCCTTACAGGTGCATATATCCTTGGATAAGTGTTCACTTTATCAATCAAACCTAATTTAACCAAACTTTCCAATCTTTTTCTCAAAGTTTCAACATTGATTTGTAACCCCTCACTTCTTAACTCAGAGAAAAGTTGTTGAAGATAATAAGAATTCACATCGTTAGGAAAATTTTCACCGTTGAAATAAAATTTTTGTAAAATTTTTATCATGATAACATCAAAATTCAAAAAAATTGAAGCGAGCTCTTTCTTCAATTCTATATTCTGTTGTACAGAAATATTTATAAGCGAGTCTTGCCTATTCATTTCTATCCCTATTCCTTCCGGTAATTTTCTGATTAGTGTAATTTATTTTGTAACCAAAATATAAAAATTCTTTTTGGTGATGGAGTAATTAAATTAAGTTGAGGATTCTAGTTTCAACTTTATTATTTACAATTTCAACAAAACCACAATAACCTTCTGGAAACCTACCAGCGTTAATCAATTTAGTCCCGTTAATTTCGTCTAAGCCTCTAGCTTCATGGATATGTGCACTTATAGCAAGAACAGGTTTGTAATTTTCAATAGCTTTCCTCACAGCTTCAGAGCCAACATGTGCACCTGTATACGTTACATCTAATTTAGTTCTAAAAGGTGGCATATGTGTTACTTGTACTTTTACCTTAGCTTTTTTAACTTCTTCAAACCCTTTTTTAAGTCCTTCTTCGATTTCTCTTTCGCCAGGTTCATAAAAAGTATCGAACGGCGTTCTTGCACCACCGAAACCATAGAAACCTATTTCATCAATGATTTTTCCACGTCCATGAATGCTTATATCTTCTTCTTCTAAAAGTTCAATGATATCTCTATCCCAATTTCCAGGTACGCTTAACATCGGTTTTTTAAGTGTTTTTATTTCTTCTATGATCAATTTGGTTATTTCTATCGATGAAAATCCTTTGGGAGGCAAATCGGTGAAGTCCCCTGGAATAACTATAACGTCAAAATCAAGGTTTTGGATTTTATCTAGATATTCCATCAAGTTTTCGATATCATTGTGAATATCACTAATCACTAAAATCTTCATCTTTTACAATTTATCAAAGTTTATTTTTAATATTTATTATGCTCGTGAAGAGAAAAGGCTACAGGGTTGAAAGAAAAATCAGACAAATTTTTGAAAAGTATGGGTGGAAAGTAGTTAGGGCCGGAGCAAGCCTAGGTGAAGCAGATTTGGTTTGTTTAAAAAATGGAAAATGTTTACTCTTACAAGTCAAATCTACGAGAAAAAAATCTCTTTATTTTTACGGTAAAATTTCCGAGAAATTAGAAGGATTTCCTTTTTACTTAGTAGTTGATTTTGGTTACGGAAATATAAGGATTTTAAAACCGAGTAGGAAAGTGTTGAGAGATAGTGGTGAAAAATTGGAAGAATTTTTAAAAAATTAAGTTTAAATTTAAAAATCGTAAATTATAAGTAGGTGATACGTTGCCGATTTATGTTAAAGATGTGATGGTTAAACCAGTGATAACGATAGATGAAAATAAAACAATTAAACAAGCAGGAGAACTTATGAAAAAAACAAGGAGAGGGTGTTTAATAGTTACAAGAAAAGGAAAGCCTGTGGGTATAGTTTCTGACAGCGATATAATAAAAAGAGTTGTTGCTAAGAATCTACTCCCTAGTAAGACAAAAGTCAAGAAAGTCATGAGTTCACCTTTAGTGACAATAGGCCCTGATGAAGAAATTTTATCAGCTGTGAGGAAAATGAAGAAAAATAATATACACAGACTTCCAGTTGTTTTTAACGGAAAATTGATTGGTATAATTTCCCTTTCAGATATAGCTAAAACTTCTCCAGAAATGTTGGATTTGTTAGAGTATAGATTGAGGATGAAATCTTATGAACCGGAAATAAAAGAGAAATTCACTTCTGGTATTTGTGATTCTTGTGATAACTACAGCGATGATTTAAGAAATGTTAATGGACAATGGTTATGTGAAAATTGTAGGGAAGAATTGGAACATGAGTATTGAGTTAAGTAAAGCAGGTTTAAGTAAAACTCAAAAAATAGTTCAAATAGCTGATTTGGATCCAATTTTTTGTTATGAAGATGAAAGTATAAAAAATGTGATGGATAGGATAATAGAGAAAGGAAAGAGGAGATTACCTGTATTGACTAGGAAGAAAAAATTGGTTGGTATAATAACTACGATGGATATTTTAGGAGCTTTCTTGAGAAGACAGAGTTTTGAAGAACCGATTTCTACGATAATGAATAGAGAAGTTATTTTTTGTGATGTAGATGAAACTATAGGAAACGTGCTTCTGAAGTTCAAGTTCTCGAGAAGAGGAGGTTTTCCTGTGACTAAAGATGGAAAACTTGTTGGTATGGTGTCTGAAAGAGACATAGTTAGGAGGTTTGCTTCGGTAGAATTTGGTATGAAAGTGGAAGAGATTATGACAAAAAAACCATTCTTTTTGAATAAAACTTCTTCAATCTTAGAATCTATCAAAACTATGGTGAACACACATTACAGAAGACTTCCTTTGGTAGAAGGTAAAAAGCTTGTGGGTATAGTAACGTCTGCAGATGCTTTGCTCTATTTGAAAAAAGTTAACTTAGAATTTTCTGAATTGAATTCGCCAGTATTACCAACATTTGCTAAAGAAGTTTACTTCATAGAAAAAGATAGGGATGTCTCTGAGGCTATAAGAGAAATGGTTAGACATGATGTTGGTGGTCTTCCTGTTGTTGACGAGGATAAAGTTTTGGAAGGAATGATAACCGAAAGAGATATATTAGAAGAAATCACCTAAATAATTATGCTTTCTCCTTCCGTTATCGAAAATTTGGAGAAAATGGAAAAAGATCAAGTTTTGGTTGTAGTAGAAGGTGAAAAGGATTTTTTAGCCCTTAAAAAATTTGGTTTTAAAAAAATAGTAAAAATAGGTGGGAAACCTTTGGAGAGAGTGGTTGAAGAAGTGGTATCATCAAATCCTTCAGAAGTTGCTATTTTAACAGATTTTGATCCTGAAGGAGAAAGCATGGCTTCATATCTAACCGAAATGATTTCACGTTATAAAATTAAGGTGAATCATTTGGTTAGATGTAAATTCAAATCATTTAAAATTCACAAGATTGAAGAACTCAATTCAATAACGAAATTAATTGGAGATGATTCAAATGGGAAAATTAGCTCAATCTACTGTAAAATATTTAATAGAAGCAGAATTCAAAGCAGACGGTATAGTGGAAAAACCCGATGTCATAGGAGCTATATTCGGTCAAACAGAAGGTTTGTTGGGTCAAGATTTAGATTTGAGGGAACTTCAAAGAACAGGTAGAATTGGTAGGATAGATGTTGAGTTGAACAATTCAGAAGGAAAAACTTTTGGCAAAATTTTCTTACCTTCAAGTCTAGATAGTTCAGAAACTGCTTTAATAGCGGCATCTTTAGAAACAATAGAAAGGATAGGTCCATACACAGCTTCTTTTAAAGTTTTATCTGTCAAGGATGTTAGGGTGATGAAAAGGGAGATGATGCTGAACAGGGCAAAAGATATCCTTGGAAAATTAATAACCGAAGAAATACCACCAACTTCCACTCTAACCAGCATGATAAAAGAAAGCGTGAAGACTGCTCAGATAAGAGATTATTACGGCCTTCCAGCCGGGCCGGAAGTAGAAATATCTGATGAAATAATAATAGTTGAAGGTAGAGCCGATGTACTCAATTTGTTGAAAAATGGTATTAAAAATGTGATAGCGTTGGAAGGGGTGAAGATTCCAGAACAAATAATTAAACTCACGAAAGAGAAAATTACAACTTTATTCGTCGATGGTGATAGGGGAGGAGATTTAATAATCAAGGAAATGTTGCAAGTTGCCGAAGTGGACTATATAGCAAGAGCACCAGCTGATAAGGAAGTAGAAGAACTTACCAAGAAAGAAATATTCAAGGCTTTAAGGGAGAGGATACCTATAGACCAGTATAAAATAGAAACTAGGGTAAAAGAACTGAAAGATTTCATAGAAAAAAATCAAAACAATTCAGCTTCATGAATTACGGAATAAACTGGACCAGTAGGCTTCAATTCACTCTTAATCAATTGGATTTTCCTTATTGTTATTTTTCCGTGAAATCTTCCCTCTTCCATAACTTTCTTTTTCAATTCTAATTTGTTAGTTACAGCTTTAACTCTACATAAAGTTATATGTGCCGGTTTGGAATCACCACCTATCTCTTTTACTATTTCTTTAAAAATTTTTTCCAAATCTTCATTGTAAGCGAGTGAGAGCGCCAAAACTCTTACGTACTTATCATTAGGTATCATTTTCAACCCATCTATTTCAACCTCAAACTTTTTGAATTTTTTACCAACAGAATCGATTTTCTCAGAAATTTTTTTTATATCATTTTCACCAATTTCTCCAAGGAAAGAAAAATTCAAATGTAAGTTTTCTTTTTCCACAAACTTACATTTCATCGGCCACTTTTCCATTTTTTCCAACAATTTTAAAATCCCCACTTTTTCATCTTCATTTAAAAGATATCCAACGAAACACCTCATAAATAACTTTAAATTTAAGTAAAGTATAATTATTTGTGATAATTATGGCTGAGACAAAAGTTAGGGCAGCAGATGTGCTGGGTAAGACTATAATAAGTGAGGAAACTGGGAGAAAGTTTGGAGTGGTGAGCAACATCGATTTTGTGGCTGAGAGTGGCGAGCTTTTGAATCTTGTGGTAGAGCAACCAACCAGATACTTACAAGACCTCAATCCAAAAACAGATGATAAAGGAAGAATTTTAATCCCTTTTAGTGCAGTGAAATCAATAGGAGATTTTGTGGTAGTAAGCGAGAATGAGTTAATTTAAATAAAAACAATTCGTTTAATTGAGAACTTTTTATTCTCTAATAGAGAATTATCTCCAAGTTATATCGATATCATCAATTCTCCATTTAGGTTTGATTAAATCTCTAAATTTTGGTTTCCATCCACTCTTGAAAGCCAGTAAACCAGTCCAAGCTATCATCACACCGTTATCACCACTGTATTCCGTTGGAACAACGTACATTTTTGCCATCCTACTTTCACACATCTTTTTCATCATATCTTGCAACCTTCTGTTTGCAGCCACACCACCCACTAACAAAACTTCTGTTTTTTCCGTATGAGCTAAAGCCCTTTCTGTTACTTCTGTTAACATGGCGAAACATGTTTCTTGCAGGGAATAAGCCACATCCTCTTTTCTTACACCTTTTTTAATCATGTTAATTGCTGTCGTTGCTATACCAGTGTAGCTCACATCCATACCTTTTACAACGTAAGGAAGTTCAACATATCTACCATTTTTCGCCAGTTTCTCTATTTCTGGACCACCTGGCATCGGTAGACCCATTTCCCTCGCAACAACATCCAAACAATTTCCTATCGCTATATCTTCTGTTTCACCAAAAACTCTATAAACTTTTTCTACCAATGCAACAATTTGTGTATTTCCACCGGAAAGATAAACAAAAACAGGATCTGTTGCTTCTGTTGTAAGAAGACCAACTTCTAAATGTGCTATTTGATGACATACTGGAATTAAAGGTTTTTTATATCTAATCGCTAAATTCCTTGCGAATTTGGCACCAACTAAAAGACAAGGTGGTAGACCAGACCCAGCGGCATAAGCCACCAAATCAACATCTTCGATCTTTAAACCACCCTTTTCTAAACATTTAATTAAAACATTTTCAGAATTCTTTTCGTGAAATTTTGCTGCTTCATCAGGTATGATACCTTTTCCTAATGGTGGTTTATAAACTACTCTTTCGTCTGCAATAATTTTTCCTCTTTCATCAACTATACCAACACCAAAAGTATGAGCTGTTGATTCAATCCCCAAACAAACAACATTTTTTCTCACAACATCACAATCTAAAATTCTATAAAATTATAAAGAAATCTATATGGTAATGAAAATTGAGGATCTTTCAAGATATGGTATAGAGGAAGAATTTATAAGAAAATTTAGGAACGAAGGTATTTCAGAACTCTATCCACCTCAAGAAGAATTTGTTAAGGAAGAGTTGTTTAAAGGAAATAACGTTGTTGTATCATTTCCAACAGCAGGCGGTAAGACTTTAATAGCGGCTTTAGCCATGATAAAAAAACTTTCTTCTTCAAGATGTAAAGCAATTTACACAGTTCCTCTAGTTGCTCTTGCCAATGAGAAATATGAATATTTAAAAAGACTTTTTGAAGGAAGATGGAAAGTTGCTATATCTGTTGGTGATCTCGATTCAAGTGATCCTTGGCTTTCTGATTACGATGTGATAATTTGCACCAACGAGAAGCTTGATTCTTTGATAAGACATGGTGCAACTTGGATTAAAGATATAGGTTTAATAATCGTGGATGAAGTTCATGTTTTGAACGATCCATCTAGGGGAACAACTCTCGAAATTCTGTTGACACAATTAAGGGAAGTGGTACCAAAAGCTCAAATCATTGCTTTATCAGCTACAATAAACAACGCAAAAGAATTGGCGAACTGGTTGGATGCAACCCTTTTAAGTAGCGATTTCAGACCTGTTAAACTTTACGAAGGTGTTTATTACGATTCAAAAATTTTCTTTTACGATAAAAATGGTTATGAGTTGAATGAGCTAGAGCCAGAAGCGGCCATAGCGGAAAACACCTTGAAGTTGAAGAAACAAGCTTTGTTTTTCGTTGCAACAAGGAGGACAGCAGAAAGTTTGGCGGAAAAATTGGTTAAGGTAGTTAAACCTTACATAAAAATGAAAGAGGAAGTAGAACTTCAAAATTTGGCAAAAGAAATTTTGGAAATTTTGGAAACACCAACCCAACAATGTAAAAAACTAGCTTCTTGTGTGAAAAATGGGGTAGCTTTCCATCATGCAGGTTTACTTGGAAAACAGAAAAGATTGATAGAAGATAAATTCAAGCAAGGTTTGATTAAAATAATAGTAGCTACTCCCACTCTAGCTTTTGGAGTTAATTTACCTTCTTTTAGGGTTGTGATAAGGGATGTTAAAAGATACTATCCAGGAATAGGTTCAGTTTACATTCCAGTGTTGGATTATAAACAAATGTCTGGAAGGGCCGGGAGACCAACTTACGACGAGTTTGGCGAATCTATATTGATAGCAAGGACAGAAGATGAACTTCGAGAACTTGTAGATCATTTCATCATGGGTAAAATCGAGGATGTTCGATCAAAGCTTGGTTTTGAGCCTATTTTAAGGATGCATGTTTTGGCTTTAATAGCTACGAATTTTTGTGATTCGAAAGAATCTCTGAAGAAATTTTTTTCAAAAACTTTTTACTCTTATCAGTTTGGCGAAATATCTTTAATTGAAGATAAAATAGAAAAGATTTTGGATCAACTTGAAGATTGGAAATTTATTTTTAAAAAAGGGAGAAAAATTTCGGCAACAAGAATAGGAAAAAGGGTTTCTGAACTTTACATCGATCCTTTAACTGCTTTTAACTTCATTCAAACTCTGGATAGAACAAGGGAAAGAAAAATCCCACCTTTCGGTATTTTACAATTGATTTCAAACACGATAGAGATGAGACCTTTGCTTCCAGTGAGACCAGGAGAATTCTCTGAACTTGAGAACATCCTTGCAAAAAGGGAAGATGAAATATTACAAATTATTCCAGACGAATCTGAAATAGAGTTTGACGATTTCTTGAGAAGTTTAAAAACTGCTTTGGTATTTGAGGCTTGGATAGAAGAAGCGAGTGAAGACGAAATCTTAACAAATTTTAGAGTTACACCAGGAGAATTTTATGGAAAAAAAGAGATTGCGGATTGGCTTTTGTACTCTTTACAAGAGCTTGCTTTATTACTTGGATACAAAGAATTTTTAAAACCTATAAGAAAATTAAGAGTTAGACTTGAGTATGGTGTGAGAGAAGAGTTAATTAATTTGGTGAGATTGAAAGGGATAGGAAGGATAAGAGCAAGAAAACTTTACAATGCAGGGATCAAGAGAATTTCTGATTTGAAAAAAATTCCAATTGAAACTCTGACCAAGCTTGTAGGAGAGAAAGTTGCTTATTCGATAAAAGAACAATTGGCCCAAGTGCCTAAGAAAAAAGAAGAAAAACAGACAACTCTTCATTAATTCTTTAACTACTTAATATTTTAAAGTAAGATGGGGTTGCTGGGATTTGAACCCAGGTTTCAGCCTTTTCCTCAGGACCCGTTCGCCAAAGATAAGGCTGAGTCCTAAACCAAGCTAGACGACAACCCCGTTGAATCAATATTTGATTTCAAAAGTTATCTTTACTTTATTCCCTGGATTTTTCAATTTTTCAATTAAACTCTGTTTTAATTCGTTAGCGGATTTGTCTGAAAGAATGACGACAGTTTTCCCATCAATTTTGGAATCTTTCCTTATCAAGATTTCTTCTTTACTAGTTAGTTTAAGTGCAGGTGAACCACAACCGAAAAAAACTTCTTCTTCCCCCTCAACCTCAACTTTAACCTCAACTTTTCCGCCAGTTTTGATCGCAGCTTTAAATTCTTCGCTCAAATCTTTACATGCTTTATTTGCATTTACAACTATCGTTGCATCATCAACGTCTGAACTTTTAGTTATTCTTATTAAAGAGTCATTGATAGCTTTGATATCACCGTGACCAAACCCAACAATTTCTTCTCTTACAGGCTTTAATTCCATGAGGAGTTTCCATCCACTTTCTGTAGGTATGTAAGCCCCACCAGCAGTGTAGTGAATCATCCCTTTACTTTCCAATATTTCGAAAACACTTCTCACCATTTCAGGTGTAATAGTTGGCGATGGCTCTGGAGCAATTTCAGGTGGACCTTGCGCTTTTTTCACGTTTTCCATCAAGACACCTTTCTGGCAAAAGTCATGAAGCCTGTATGCATTATTCCAATGGTTTTTGGCCTCGTAGTCCTTTCAGTTTGCCATTCCCTTACTATATTTTCAACTGTTTTGATATAAGAAAAGTTTAACCTTTTTATTTTTTTTGTTACGCTAATAACTTCTTCTATCGTCGGTGAATAAACAACCAACCAACCACCAACTTTCAGACTTTTATAAGCATGCTCAATAACTTTTTCAGGATTTTTTATATCAACAGTTACTAAATCCACGTTCTTCTCAGAAATTCCTTTTGAAGCGTCTTTGTTTTTTATATCGATAAAATCTGAAAGATCGAAGAGTTCCACATTCTTTTCAGCTATCTTCAACATTCTCCTATCTTTTTCATAACTAACAACTTTCCCAGGTTTTACATGATTCGCTAAGAATATAGCTAGAAAACCAGAACCAGTTCCAACATCCACCACAAAACTTCCAGGAGAAATTCCTGTATAAGCTAAAATCAAAGAAGCATCTTTCGGCATTATTATTTGTGGACCTCTCCTAGCTTTTTTTTCTAACAAATCATTAAAACTAGGTCTTACTATCGAAAATTCTTTACCAAGATGAGTCTTTATTTTTTCACCAAATCTCTTTTTCAACAATTCATTTAAATCAAAAATACCATCTTTCGTATGTAATTTCCCTTCTTTAACTTCTGTGATGTAAGAAGAATCTTCAGACAAGAGAAGAACTATTTCTCCAACTCTCA
>JAWCDI010000039.1:0-7149 GCA_044343505.1 Candidatus Aenigmatarchaeota archaeon
TTGATATGGGATGCCTTTACTTCTGTCCTCCAAAATTTTGCTCTCTAAATATTTCTTGAAATAGAATTGGGAATATTCTGCCTCATTTATTATGCTCGAGTATTTTCTGGTTATCGTAGAAACTTCTATCTCGCTGTCCAACAACTCTCCTAGAAAGTAAAAAGCAGCAATCGTCAGAAAACATGCAATAAATATCGCAACTATATACCCTATTATACCTTTCATACCATAACCTCTATTCTTAATCTTTTAAAGCCAGAGAAAATTTCAAGAGATGTTTTATCTCTAGCATTTAGCTTTTGGCTGCCTATCGTTTTGTCTTCGATCCTAATTTTATAAAATTGAAAGACTTGACCTATTTTTTGTTCTATTTCGTTTTTATCCACCTTATTTTCTAAATAAGCTAGTATCATATCGGAGATTTCAGATTGAGCTATTGTTATCGAGAGTAATTGAGATTTGAGAGGATTGTAAATTGGATTGTAAATTATATCCACTTCTATCTTTATGTTTAAAAAAGACATGATGAAAAATAAAATACTAGCAAAGATTATAAAAATCACTAAAAAAATCACAAAAGAGAAAATTTTTGGTAAGAGTTGACCTTTAATATTTTATCACCATTTTTCCAAATTTAATTTTTCCATCGGAATAAACTGTAGTTGGGAGCACAATGCTAACTTTCTGTTTAGAAGAACCAAATCTCCAAATTTTTTCAAAATCAGTTATTTCTACCTCAAACAAATTCTGATCAATACAAACATCTCCTCGATTTAATTTTCTTTCATCAAAAATATTTCTGTATAAGTTTCCACTCTCATCTTCATAAACTAAGCACTTGTTCCCTATTATAACGTTTATACCATCGAAGATTATTCTATTATCTGAAGTATCTTTAATCTTTATGTTGTAAGTCGTGAAAAGTAAGAATAAACCAAGAAAAACTGCTATGGTCAAAATGTTTTTGAGTAAATCTATCATTGTCTCTGAAATTATGAAAGCTTGTCCTTTCATTCTATCCAAACCTCATCTCTAATTTTATTTATAGTTATGAAATTATCAGAGCAATCAGAATTACTATCTCTAATTTTAACGTAATTTGGAAAGATTATCTGATTCTGATAAGTATCATCACCTATTTTCACAATAACTTTATCATGCGATAATTCAACATCACAAGATTTTCCTACAAGGATTTTTGATGAAACATCAAATGTGGAAGAAGTTATAGAAGAAATAACACTTGCCAAAGTTTCTGAGAATAACTTACTATTCATCCAATTTCTCTTGAATATAGAAAAGCCAATAATGTAAGAGGAATATATTATTAACAAAACTATGACCAAATCGGTGAAAAATTGCATGAATTGAACTAACAGAGAACCTTTCATAACTTTAATTTAGACTTTAAATTTTAAAATCTATTAAATCTGGGTGATTTTTGTAAACATCCGGAAAGACAAGTTGTGTTTCTCTATAAATATCAATAAGTAACCCAACAAGTCCTGAAACCACAGAGCAAGGACCGGTGAAACTTGGACCAAAGCCAATACATGCCTTTACTGCGTCCAAAATCCCAGCACCTACTGTAGCTACAGCACAAAGACCTGCTGAAACACATCTGCCCACATATTCTCCTGCTTCCAAACCAACATACCAGTTAACTAATCCTGCGGTTGCATAACAATAATTCTTTTTATCATGAGTTAAAGGCATGTAAGGCTCTACGTATATCGTATCATCAACTACATAAATTTTAAGCTTTGAATAACATGGGCTTACTAAGTAAAATCTTGGATCTTGTGCAACAATACTATTCCTCTTAAGTTTTATGGAATTTATACCTTTAGCTTTACAAGATTCGGGTAATGGATAAGATCTCACACAAGCACCTAATTGGACACAGATTGAACTATCTTGACAAGAAGTTTGACAGTATCCTTCAGGTGGTTTTTCCATTTTAGATTCATATCCGTAGTAAGAGAAATATCTGTCCCAGTAAGTTGCTCCCAGTGGTGTATAAAGATCTTGAATTCTAAGAATGGTATAACCAAAAGTTCCTCTTGAGAATATTTCCACATCTTCCTTCAGTCTCAATCTTTTACCATTAAGTAAATTCCACAAGTTTTTAGCTTCGGCTGAATCTATTATCACATCCTCTTTTAAATATTTTGCTACAGCACTTTCAGTTTCATATAAAATTTTACTTTCAGAAACGGCTTTACCTTCCATAAACAAATCATACAATTTCTCATCAATCTCGTAGGTAAGTTTTTCCATTTTTGATCCTTTTTCCATAACAACAAAAAATATGCCTTCCTTAGCTTCTTCCTCCAACCGAGCTAATTTAATTGAAATTAACCTCAAAGCTTCATCTTTATCAGCAACATTAACTCCAGCCCTTTTAAGAAATTTTACAGCATCGTCAGGATTCTCTTCAAAGTACCTTTTCATTGGTACACTGATCCTTGAGAAAGAATCTGAATCCAAAATTCTATCACTCATCACACTCTCTTCTAATCTAGCTATTTTTTCTTCAAGTGGTAAGACTATTTTCTTCTTAATTTTGTCGAAAAACCCTTCTTTTTCTAGAATAACTTCTTTTATTCCCTTTACTCTTCCATAATCGTCAACTTCATAAATAGGTACAAAAATATCGTCTATTTTGTTAGGCCATCCTTTTTCACGTGCATATTCTTCTAATGGATTTATCACATTCTCTATGGCTTCATCACCAAAGTCTCTTGCTACTCTCCACTTCTTGATGGATTGATCATATTTCCATCCTTTTTCTTTCCAAAGATTCGCCAGTTCATCACTATCTTCCACTTCTTCTTTGAAAAAGTTAATAATTTTTTCTTTTATCTCACTCGCTTTTATCGAAAATCCCCTCTTTGCTTCAATTATTTTTTCCTTCAAGTAATTTTTGAATTTAGGCCAAACAAACTTCTGCAAAATAACTTTATTTATGTCAACACCTATGCTAATTATCACCCCCTCTTTCAAACATTCTCCAAGAGTTTTATCTTGAGTAACTAGACAAAATAAAGTATAACCAGCTGTGACTTTCCCTATAAATTTTCCTTCACTTACCATAATTTTTCCACTTTTAATAATAATCCTCTTGGCTTTTCCCAAATTTTCTACTACATAATCAACACCATTTTCCAAAGCATTCCATGCTTTTCTCAACTTAGCAAAAGTCTCTGGAGAAATTGATTCTATTTTATCTTTAATTTTATCAGCAATTTTTCTTCCCAACATAATCGTCCCTCTCTTACCAGCTTTTGCAGCAGTTTCTAAACCAAAGATATCCATACCTAAGAACATAGAATCTAAACTAACAGTCAGCAAAAAGTTAGAACTCCATGGTAAATCTTCCGACCAAGGTATGAAGATTGAAGCTGCTGTTTCGAGCACACCTTGACCAAATTGATAAGGTGGTTCTGGAGGAAAATATTCCCAATAAATCTTGTAATAAGGATCATTATACAATTGTATCGGTATCTCTAGCTCTGGCCCACCTAAACCAATTTTTTTCTTCACCCAATTTATCCCATTTTCTAGTTCATCCTTCAGGCTTGCTATGATACTTTGTTCAAATCCAAATTTCAATTCTTTCTCATTTCCTGTCTCACAAACGTATTCTATACTTTTATAAAAGTTGTATGCATTTTGCTCTGCAATTTTATCACTGGAGTTGTGAATGAAAAACCACCAAAACCCAAAACCAACTAATATTGCAATTATTCCACCAACAACTAAAAATCTTAGGGTATATTCGTTCAAATTTAACACCCACAATATTTTTTACAATCTTCAAGTCCTATTTTATTTTGTTCGCAAATTTCTTCAAAACTTTTTGAATCTAAGAAAACTTGAGTTTCATCACATCCTTTTTTTATAAGCTCCAAACAAGCTTGATTTAACTCTATATTTGAATCGTTAACACCGCCTTTTATAATCGGTAAAAGTATCACAACTGCCACTATCAAAACAAGTGCTAATATTATAAGAAGAATTATGTAGATAGGTTTTTCCATAAATTAATTTTAGCTTCAGGAAAAAATAAAATTGATGAGATTGATGAATTTTCCTCTGAAAATAAATATCAGAAAAATTGTCAGTAACAATAAAAAAACGAGCAGAATAACGTAAAACATGTATTTGAACGGTAAACTTATTCCTTTCATCATCTCCACGGCTTCGGTATTTTGAGATTAGCAATCACTGAGGGTAAATCAACATATTTTATGACATAAAATATTACAAAAATTATAATAGCAAGGATTATGATGGAAAGAATTTGAAGCCATTCATCTTCGCTCATTGAATCCCACCGAAAATTTTCTTTAAAAATTCTGGTATGTTTAAAATATCTTCAAGTGTGCGAACTCCTGATTGTTTTATCTTCAAGTAAAAATACATGCTCAACAAAAGCATGATAACAACTATAACTATAATCACCAATGTATTGAATGTTAATTCCATAATTAAATTTAGTTTTCATATTTCTAAATAAATACTTCACAAAGCTCTGCTTTTCCAAAAAGTTTACCTATTGTGAGTAAGCACAATTCTTTAGCAGTCCAACTAAAGACGTTTGATTTAAAGAAAATTGACAAAAATATTATAGCTAATAAAATAGTTAAGATTATACCTATCAGTATCACAACCCAATTCAAAGTTAATTCTATAGCGCCCTTCATCTTCCTATCACTTTCTTCAGAAAAGCTTCAATTTTATCATAAATCTTTCCTGATTTGAGATCTTCCATAAATCCCTTCGAGACCATAACTAAAATTCCTATTATAACTATTGCCACGAGTAAGAAGATGATTATAACGTAGATATAATCTATAACGCTTGACCCTTTCATTTAAACACCACTTCAACGGGAAATTTTAGCAAATACCTAACAACGATCATTACCAATATGAAAAAAATTATTAGCCCGACGACTATCGATAAAACAATTTTTGCTGTTCTCTCTTCCAATCATATCACCTGGAATATGTTAGTTATCATTCCTGAAAGTAAGAGATAAATAGAAATCGAAAACATCACGAAAATAAGTGTAGAGATTAACAAAATTTTAGAAGTGTAATTAATCCAAACAATAAAGTCGAAGCCTGTGTTAAGCCCCACAACTAAAATTCCTGATATTACTGAAATCTCTATCAAATAAATTCCTATAACGAGTTGAAAAATGGCTGGAGAAACTCTAGCAGTTTTCCAGATTTGAAATATTGGAAAACCGATTGATGGAATTCCAGAAACTTCTTCAGGTACGATTTTTCCAAGACTGATGGAGAGTGAAATTAAAATTCCCATTATGATTAAACCTAAAGCTGTGGATACACCGGCAACTATCGGGTTTAAGAAGAATGACATGAACTTTATCGTAGAAACATTATCTGAAATCAAATCTTCTATTTTATTTTGAAGTAAAGATAATTTTTTCAAATGTCTAGAAATTGTTTCAAGAGCTTGGGAGAGAAATGCGGATCCTTTTGATGAAATATCAACTATTATTCTAAAAATTGATATCAACATTACAGAATTATATTTTCTCAAAATCCCCGTGTTTTTATCAAAAAGTGCTGAATTCAAACTTTTACCCAATAATATGTTCTCTTTTAGATCTTTGAATAGTTTTTCTATTTCAAAGACCTTTGACCTTGTGGAAATCGAAATTATCGATTTTTCAAAAGGTGTTCCGATTTTCAAAGAATGTGAAATTTGAAGTAAGACAGAGTCAAGTTCAGATTCTATCCTTCTTATTTTTTCCGTCTTCTCTATTATTCCCCTTGTGTACAAGAGTAAAGGTAGTGCAAAAATCATCACAACAACGATAAGGAACAATGAAGTATTAATTACAGGAGTTTTTAAATCATTTATAAGGGATTCACACTCTTGAACATTCATCTCAAGTGCTTCTGGTTTTTTCTCAATCTTAAACTCTTCGTTCATCCAAGCTGAGCAGAGTTGAAAATTCTTTACATGGAAGTAAATATTTGGAATAAATATTGCTGACACCATCACTCCTAAAATCAAAAGAATTGGCAAAAAGTTGACTTGTTTATTTAAAAAATTGAATGTCAAGATTTCTCTCTCCAATTCTATTGGCGACGCCACGAGTGGTCTTCCATTTACTACAAACATGATCAAGATAAGAATAATTGTCGGTAAAAAAATGTCGTAAATGAAAAACACGCCTACGATGTTGAGTAGTTCTGGTAAGAAGATTGTGAGTAATGGAATAAGGGTAAGACCTATAATAGGGAGTATCAAACCTAATACCATTATAGCTGTTGCAGGAAGCTTCAATTCCCTCGCATATTTTTCCATTCTCTGATAACTTTCATCAACAGCTAAATTTGTAGCTTCATCCAAAAGCTTTATCCCTTGATATGGATTTTGTGAATATGTTATCAAAAGCTTTAATGCCTCGCTAAACTCTTTTGCTTCTACATACCATTTATCTATAACTTCATTCAAACCTTCTTCAAAAGTAAATATTTTTCCGGAAACGAAATCTGATAAAACTTTTCCTAAATCTGCTTTTATAGGTCCCCTTAAATTTTTATAAGCCAGAATTACTGCATTCTCGAGGTTAGGGACTTGAGAAAGAGAGATAACCATGTAAGTTATACAATGTACCATCTCAGAAGATGCTTGAGCACGGACGATTCTTACTTTCAAGTATGGATAATAGTAAATTGAGAAGGAGAAGAAACCAAGCATGAAAAGTGAATAGAAAAAATAGGAAAAATTGAAAATAATAGAAATTATTAAAGCTATTAAAGTTGAGAAAATGAAGAAAATGATTGCAGCAGAGATATTAGAGGTTGGTGGTATTTTAAGCATTGAAAATTTTATAATCCTCTCTTCTTCTCTCATTTTCTTTTCATCAAGCTTTATTCTCAAAATGTTGTAGGAGAAAATACAAAAAATCTCGTATAAGCTTTTCTTTTTTTCCCTTTCTATCTCTCTATAAATTTCTAATACTTCTTTTGATACCATGTACTCATCCTCTAATCTTCTCTTTAAACCAACTCAACCATTTCTCATATATCATTTTTGAATCCAAACTTCCAACTTCTTCTCTAACTTCTTCTGAAATCATGTGGAACATTTCATTACTTT
>JAWCDI010000040.1:0-7082 GCA_044343505.1 Candidatus Aenigmatarchaeota archaeon
AAGCTTGGCCAGAAACCAAAAGCTTGTTGAAGTTTTTTTCTAAAGCAATAGAAATTTCTTCAGTTCTCTTCAAGCCAAAAGCCAAGATCAAATCTTCAGCTGAAAATTCTCTTAAAGAAATTAAAATCGTGCCATCAACAGGAATTCCTGCTCTTTCATAATCTTCTTTTTGTTTGACAGGAACATAAACACGAACTAAATCTTTAAATCCTTTTGGCTCGAGTTGCCATTCTTTAAGCAAAGCTGTTTGCTGTTCATTCGGAAACTTCATACTCCAGTAAATTCCCATCGGATCAACTACAACAAAAGCAAGTTTTTTCCTGAATTCTTCTTCAAGGTTGCAAAATTCTTCTAAAATAACAGCTGCTGAGTAAGATTTTCCTGAACCCCTTTTTCCACAGACCAAGATCACATGTGGCTTGATTAAATCTATCAAAACTTTCGTTGTTAAATGCGTGTCTTCACCAGTTCCTACGATATGCTTACCTATGTAACCTGTAGCCTTCAAACCAAATTTTCTGTAATCTTCTACTGACCTACCAACAATAGTTTCCGTGATTATCGGAAAAAGCTTTTCTGAACCCATAATTAAAAATTAAGATTTCAATCAAATAATTATTCGGGAAGGTCTGCTAGCTTGGACTAGGCATCCGGCTTGGGGTGCCGGCAACCCGGGTTCAAATCCCGGCCTTCCCATTCCAATATTTATTTCATCATGAACGAATTTTATAAAGGGGACGTAGTCTAGCTTGGTTAGGACCGGGCCCTTGGGAGGCTCAGACCTGGGTTCAAATCCCAGCGTCCCCACAAATTTTCCAAAAAATATAAGAAAATTATGGGGATAAGAACAAAAAAGCCTGAATGGCAACGCAAGATAGCATGGGAAAGGATTCGAATCCTTTTCAACTTAGCCGAAAAAGAGCTCGAGAAACATCCTGAAAGGAGTAAGCGCTACGTAGAGCTTGCAAGGAAAATTGGTTTAAGGTATAACATCAGACTACCAAGAAACTTAAAAAGAAAATTTTGTAAGAAGTGCAACACTTTACTCAAGCCTGGAACAACATGCACTGTTAGAATTGTAGGTAAAGTGTTAACTATAAAATGTAAAAATTGCAATAATTTAATCAGATACAGGGTTTGTAAATGACGCTTGGAAAAAAAATAGTTTTAGGAGCATTAGCGGTTTTCGTCGCTACTTTCATGCTTTTCTACATATTCGATAACATAAACAAGCTAGCTGAAGAATGTAAAACTGAAGTGTTAAAATCGCCCATATGTGAACAATTTTCAGGTTTTACTCTTAGCATGCTCGTACTCCTTTTGATAATAAGTGGTTTTATTTTTGTAATACTAACAACGGCCTACATTTTACTTTCTTCTTAACTTTATAAATAGTTGAAAGAAATTAAGGATATTATGGTTAGTGCGATACAAGTTGACCCAAAAAAGCTGATTGAAAAGTTGAAAGAAGAATTGAAGAAATTTGAAGAAATAAGGCCTCCGGAATGGGCAAAATTCGTTAAATCTGGGGTTCATAAACAAAGGCCTCCGGAGCAACAAGATTTCTGGTACATAAGGGCTGCTTCAGTTTTAAGGAGGATTTATGTAAACGGGCCTGTTGGAGTTGAAAGATTAAGAAGCTATTATGGAGGGAGGAAGAAAAAAGGCTTTTTCCCACAACATTTCAGGAAAGCTTCTGGAGCAATAATAAGGAATATATTACAACAACTTGAAAAAGCTGGTTTGGTTGAGAAAACAGTGAAAGGGAGAAAAATAACACCAAAAGGACAGAAATTGTTGGATGATATTGCAAAAGAAGTGAAATGATGAATGAGGAAAAACTGGAAGAAATGAAAAAAATAGTATTAAAGAAGATTTTATCTAGAGGTGCGATGGAAAGGTTGTCAAGGGTTAAACTTGTTAAACCAGAATTAGCTAACCAAATCGAGCTATACTTTATTCAACTTTATCAATCTGGAAAGATAAATAGGGAAATAAGTGAAGAAGAGATGAAATTATTGTTAGAGAAACTTTCAAGTGGAAAAAAATTCAAGTTTTTGAGGTGAATTCATGCCAGATATAACCGGAAGGTTTGGTAGCAGGTACGGAAAAGGTGTTAAGAAGAGGGTTGCAAAGATAGAAGAAGTTCAAAAACAAAGACACATCTGTCCAAATTGTGGGATGCGTTATGTTAAAAGAGTTTCCTCTGGAATATGGAAATGTAAGAAGTGTGGAACGAAATTTGCTGGAGCAGCGTATGTCCCGAGAGCTGAGATGATTAAACAAGGGTGATTTTGTGTATAAGTGTATAAATTGTAAGAAAATCGTGCCAAAATTGGGAGAAAAAGTGAGATGTCCTTACTGCGGGTATATCTTTTAGCTTTAAAGCTGAAAGAGCCCAAAGGATTTTCGTTAAGTTGAGGCCGGACGTTATAAAAAGGGTAAGGGCTAGGTAACAATTACTTAAAGCTTAAATTTGATGATGATTCATGTTTAATATTAAGTGGGATCATGGCAAAAGATGTATCTGAAGAATTCCAATTTTACCAACAACAACTTCAAACAGTTTTAATCCAGAAAGAAAGTCTGAAAATAGAAAATTTTGAAATAGAAAATGCGTTGGAAGAACTCGAGAAATCAGATCAAAAAGAAGCTTTCAAGATAGTTGGAAATGTGATGATCAAGAAAAACTTGGAAGATTTGAAAAAAGAGTTGAAAGAAAAGAAAGAAGATATAGAATTGAGGATAAAAAGTTTAGAAAAAACGGAAGAAAGAATTTTGAACAAACTCAAAGAACTTCAAAATTCAGTTAAAGGTGGTTGAATGGATGAGAAAATGGAGAGAGTTTTTTCATTGTTGGACCTTGTGATAAACGACAGGACTGTACCTAAGAATATAAGAAAAGTTGCCGAAGACGCTAAGAAAACACTTTCCGATGAAAATCAACCAGCGGATCTAAAGCTGAGCAGTGCTATTCACATGCTGGACGAAATAATAAACGATCTCAACATGCCTATGTACGCCAGGACTAAAATATGGAACGTTGTCAGCATACTGGAAGAAAAGAGGAAAGAGGTGAAGTAACTATTTAAATTTTGAAACATAAAAATGTAGTGAGAAAGATGGTGATAAGTAAGCTGAAGAAGTTGAAAGAAAAAGTGGGGAAAAAGGAAGAAGATTTTGTCGAAGTCGATACAAGCTTTGAAGAAGAAAATAAGATGGGTGTGAAAGTAGATGTGCTTAAAGATTATTCTGACACAGACAGGATACTACAACTCTTGAGAGAAGGCAATATCATCTTCTTAAGGATAAAAGATCTTAGGAATAAAGATATAAATGAATTGAAAAGAGCTGTTGAGAAGATAAAGAAAACTTGCTCCGCTATAAACGGGGATCTTGCTGGAGTTGAAGAAGATTATTTGATAATAACACCAAAATTCGCAAGGATATACAGGGGAAAAGCTGGTTAATTCAAAAATTTTGACACGAAATCCTTAATCTTTGGTATTTCAACTCTCACCTGAGAGCAATCGTCTCTATTCCTTATAGTCACTGTACTATCTTTCAAAGTTTGGTAGTCTATCGTTACACAAAAAGCAACTCCTATCTCATCAGCCCTTGCATATCTTTTCCCTATACTTCCAGATTCGTCGTAATAAACATCAAAAAATTTCTTCAAGCTCAAATAAACTTCTCTTGCTTTTTCGGGAAGACCATCTTTACTCACCAAAGGAAAAACAGCCAGTGTGAAAGGTGATATTTTCGGTGGAAACTTGAACCAACTCCATCCCCTATCTTTACCTTCTACAAAGCAATGTAGTAATACTGCATAAATTGTCCTTTCCATACCGAAAGAAGGTTCTATAACATGAGGTACAATCTTTTCACCATTATCCACAACTTCAAAACTTTCACCAGAATGTTTCATATGAGCTTTAAGATCGTAATCCGTTCTGTAAGCGTTTCCCACTACTTCTTTCCAACCAAAATCGAATTTTATTTCAAGGTCAAAGTTGCCTTTACTGTAATGGGGTGTTTCTTCAGGAAGCATGTGCCTGAACCTTAAAGCTTCTTTTGGTATTCCCAAGCTTTGATACCAGATGAATTCTTTTGCCATGAAGTATGCGATCAACTCATTCGGTATAATTCCTTTTTCCACAGCATCTTTAGCTCTTATCTCCAATTCTCTCGGATTTTTCTCTTTTTGAGCTTCCCTTGTTAGCACCCTTATCTTCGTGTTTAAAACTTCTTTTTTCGGAACTTCTATCTTCTTCGGGTTGAAAAAATACTCTATTTCCATCTGTGTGAATTCTCTCATACGTAATAGCCATTGCCTTGGGGATATTTCATTCCTATAAGATTTACCTACTTGAGCAACACCGAAAGGTAACTTTGTTCTTGTTGAAGCCAATATGTTCTTGAAATTTATGAAAATACCTTGTGCTGTTTCTGGTCTTAAGTATGCCGTATTACCTGAAGCTGGCCCAATATTAGTTGAAAACATGAGGTTGAATATTTTCACCTCAGACAATTCACCCTTACATTTCAAACATCTTATATTTTTCTCTTTTATTATCCTAGAAAGTTCTTCACTACTCAAACCTTCTGCAAATATTCCAGCCTTCTCTTCTATCAAATTATCAGCCCTGTAGAAAGAATTGCATTTCTTGCATTGTGTTATAGGATCGACAAAACTTTTTAAATGACCAGAAGCTTCCCAGACTTTTTCATGCACTATCGTTGAACTTTCTATCTCAAAAATGTTTTCTTCATCTCTTACGAAGAAATCCCTCCAATAATTCTCGATTTTCCTCTTCAATAACAAGCCCACATGCCCGTAATCAAAAATTCCGCTCAAACCTCCGTATATCTCTGAACTTGGAAAAATTATGCCACGCCTTTTTGCTATTTGAATTACCTTATCGATTTCCATAAACTTCATTAGTTATTTAAACCATTTTAAGCTTGCTTGTGTTCCCGTTGAAAAACTTTTTTGCAATATTTGAACAACTTTTTCCACCCTTTCACGAGAAAAATCGTGTTCTTCAACCATAAACTCTATTATCCTTTCACCATCTGGCTTTCTAAACTCTACGCTGAAATCTTCAGCAACAGGAGGATTCAAGAAAAAATTGTATATCTCTTCCGGATCTTCTTCTCCTTGCCACTCCACATTCTCCAACACTTTCCTCAAATTTTTATGCTCTTTCACAAGCTTAAGTGCAGTTTTAGGACCAACCCTTTCAACTCCTTTGTTGTAATCAGTACCCACTAACAACCCTATGATAACCAACTGCTCCCTAGTTATTCCCAAGCTTGATAAAACATGCTGAAGTTCTATCAACTCAGGTTTGATCTCAACGTAAGCTTCCTTTCTAGGCAACTTTCTTTTTCCTGTTATAGAAAGGTTTCTCACGAGACGTGGAGAACCGAAAAGTAGCGAATCCATATCTTGAGAACCTGTGGCGAAGACCACGTTCTTCTTACACAAATGTGCACAAGTAGCTTCTCCTTCGCTGGGAGCTTGAACCCAAGGTACTCCCATTGCATCAAGAAGCTCTTTAGCTTCTTGAATCATTTCATCAGTTAACTGCGAAGTTGCTTGGGCATAAGTTATTGCTTTTTCTCCCTTCTTTAAAGCTTCTTCCCATTTTTCTTTCGCCTTTTCCTTAGCTTTAACCCTCTCTTCCAAAGTTTTTTTCTTGAACTCAGGTGGCTCACCATCGAACACGAATATAGGCTTAACTCCAGCCTCTATCAGATTCGCTGTCCTGTAGAACAAACCTGAAAGATGAGAAGTTATCCTACCTTTACTATCCCTTAAAGGCTCTCCGGTTAGTTTATCTCTTATTATGCTCAAGAAAGAATAAATCGTATTGAAAGCGTCTATCGCAATTTTTTTCCCAGAAAGTTCTTGGAGTTCTATTTCTCTACTCTCAACTATACCTTCCAGATTCACGCCCATTTTTGCCTAAACCCCTTAATTTTTAGAACGAGTCTTGGATTTAAATATTTCTTATAAAAAATTAAAAAACAAAAAACTTCACTTCTTTTTTCTCTTAGCTTTTTTCTCTTCAGCCGCCAGCTCTCTTTCTATCTTCCACTCGTCCCACTCTAGCCATACTATGAAAATTCCCACTAGCACTAGAAAAGGTGGTATTCCTCCGTTTAGCAAGAGTAAGAAATCGTTCCATGTTCCTTTAGCTGGGATACCAAGTGGTGCAAGGTACGGTGCTATCACTGTATTTATCCTCTCAACTTGTGGTCCATAGAGAAGCCAGTAGAGACCTGCAATTATTAGCACTATACCTATTATTATTTTGAAAGCTGGGTGCAAACCATCACCTTTTAAAATTTATGAAGAGTATAATATTTAAGCTTTTATCGGTGGTGAAGTTGAAAAGCGGCTATGAGTTCATGAAAGAGTCTAGGAAGAATGCTGAAGATATTGTTAAAAAAAGGATGATCGAGTGGAGAAAACAACACACTGTAGAAAGAATAGAAAAGCCTACTAAGCTTGACAGGGCCAGGTCTTTAGGTTATAAAGCAAAACCTGGGTTTATAGTTGTTAGGGTTAAAGTGAGGAAAGGAGGTAGGAGGAGAGCTAGGTATCATCGAGGTAGAAAACCTTCTAAAGCTGGAATGGTACATTTCACCCCAAAACAATCACTTCAAGCTATAGCAGAACAAAAAGCTGCAAGGAAGTTCCCAAACTTAGAAGTTTTAAATTCTTACCTTGTGGCTGAAGATGGGACTACAAAATTCTTTGAAGTTATAATGGTAGATCCCAACAATCCACACGTTAAAAATGATCCAAAAATAAATTGGATTTGTGAACCACAACATAGGAAAAGAGTTTTTCGTGGCCTTACTTCTGCTGGAAAAAAGGCAAGAGGACTCAGATAAAAATAGTTAAACAGTTGAACGAACAAATTTTATTTATGAAATTCTTCGACCTTCACGTGCATTCTATCAACAATGAATCTACTCTTTCACATTTTGCTAAAACAGCCAAGCTTTTGGGTTACCACGGGATTTGTACTGTTATCCATCTCGACGACTCGGCTGAAATACCAAGGATA
>JAWCDI010000041.1:0-6964 GCA_044343505.1 Candidatus Aenigmatarchaeota archaeon
AAGTTCTGTTTTGAAGTAATAAAACTTATCTTTCTTACCAAGAACACCTTCTATACCAACATAGTTCTTTGTTTTTATGTTATCTAAAGTTTTAAAAATTTTGTAAATTGTTGTTCTTGAAACTCCTGTTTCTTTTTCAAGTTGTGTTACACTTATTGGTGAAGAGAAAAGTTTTGGAAATATTTTTTTGAAAGTTGATTCTTCAAAAATTTCCACAAGTTTAGGGTTTTCTTCCATTTTCTTCACTTTTTAGTTCATGTGTTTAGTTTTTCGTTTTTTCTAAACACATGTTTATACTACATTAACTAGTGTAAAATATGAAAACACATATATTTAAGCTTTACTGTTTTACTTTTGTGGTGAAAATGTTTGAAAAGAAATGGATTGAAAGAAAACCGAAGTTAAACCGAAAGGTTGTGATAAGGTTACCGGAAAACCTTTACCAGCAACTGCTTTCTTACTTAGAATCCAATCCAAAGTTTTTTAGTGTAAGTTCTTTTGTTCGTTCTTTGATTGTTGACCAGTTATCAGGTCGAACTGATACTGGTCAAGAAAAAACAACATGAGGGGTGGTAGAATGGTTGAACTGAAACCTAAACAAACCCAACCAGCAAAAACAAGACCAAGACCCACAAAGACTGCGATGGTTTTCTTCAATCCAGTTTTTGAAAGGGTTGTTACAGTGAAGGAAAAAGATAAAAACACAAAGTATGTGGTAAGTGAGTGGACTGTAAAATTAAGATGTGGTCACTTCTATAACCAAAGTAAAGAACAAGAAATTGAGAAACTCTATCAACCACTACAGGAAGGTCAAGTCATAAGAAGCCTTACAGTTGTACCGAGCGGTAAGTTTTTTAATCTAGTAGGTTTCGACCTTGGGTCTAAGGAAGAACCTGAAAAACACGATGAGGGTTCTTCCTATTTACACTTAAATCCAAGTTACTTAGTTTGTTTGATAGATGATGTTTATCCTGTTGACGAAGAAGGTTTGAAAGTTTTGAGAAAAGAACTAAACAAAGTTTCAAAGAAAAAAGTTGACTTGGAAACTTTGAAAGAAAGGTTGATGAACTTTCAGTTTTCTAATAAACTAAATTTAACTTTCCAGCAAATAGGTTGTGGTTATCACTTTTTACCAGTTTCTTATGTTTTGAAACTGTTCAAGGCAGGTTTTGAACAGTTTTGCACTGTTGTTGGTTTGGTTTATCCTAACGGTGATTTTATTGAATTTGAACCAAGACCAATTAATTACAAAACTTTACTTGAAAAACTGAGAGAGTTTGGTGTTTTACAAACTGTAGTGAAAGGTGGTGAGAATGAAACTTTTTGAAAAGTTTTTAAACAAGTATTGTGTTGTTTGGTTTACAGATGGACAAGAAGTAAGGAAAGCTAAGGGTTTTGTGACAACTGTCACTGAAAAACACATTGAACTTGTTGACAAGTACTATGGTTCTATTGTTATCAACTTAGACCATGTTATTAAAATTTCTAATCCTAAAGGTGAACTTAAATGGAAGACCCAAGGATAGAAAAAACGAAACTGGAAACTATACTGAAAGAAATCGGTAGAGATACAGAAGTTTTAATCGAACAAATGAAGTCAAGTTACTTTGTTGATAAATTGGTTAGAACAATAAGTTCAACGATTCATGGTAGAGCAAGGAACTATGGTTTGGATTGTTGCAGGTTAGTAGTTTCAAGTTTCAGTCCTTGGTTAACAGTTTATGATCCTGAAACTAAAATGTTAAGAAGAGTGAGAGGTACAGAATCGCATGTTTTAACAGGTATGCCTTCAACTGGAAAGTCAAGTTGGTTCAGTATAATAGAAAACCAAGGTCTAAATGTTATCAAAACACAAGTTTCAACACAAGGTGGTATACTAGGTACACCAATAGATATGGGTTTAACTGAATACTTACAGAACTCAGTTTGGTTACTACCAGAAGCAGAAATAACTTTGAGCAATCCAGTCATAGTCAACATCCTAAGAAGTTTGATAGAAGAACAGGAGGTAGGAAAAACTTCTGCTTATGTTGTTTCAAAAACAAGACTACTAAAAATTCACTCTTCTGTTTGTTTGAGTTTGGTAAACATTCCAAGTACTGGAAAAGAAATTCAACTGTTATCCAGACTGCACAGAATTAACTTTGATTTCAACAACATAGAGGAAGTGTTGAATGTAGGTCAGTTGTTAACAAACAACTTAATGGAAATACCTGAAATTTCAGAAAGTTTCGAACCTGAACCAAGACATTATTTTGGTTTGATAGCAAACAGGATTTTGGATTTGGGTTTGAATGAAAACAGGTTTTTGTGCAGTTTATCAAGTGAACACAAAAGAGAAATTTACAACACTTGGTATAACTTAGTTCATGAATACTATGAAAACAGTAGAATGCCTAAGGGTATAGCACTTAGAGATTTGGTTGAAGGTTTTAGAAGTTCGCAAAACTATGGTTTACTAAACTTGTTTCAAAGGGAAGTAAAACAAGTTAAAGGTTTTAATGTTTTGTATCTAACTGAAGAGGACTTGAACCATGGTTTGGAATTCATGGAAAGGGTTATGGAAACAAGAAGTGAGTATGAAACTGAAACTATGAGGGAAACCAGGTTTAGAGTTCCAGTAAGAACAATAGTTCAGATTTATGAACTTCACAGACAAGGTTTGTCAGCAAGGGAAATAAGTAGAAGAGTTGGTTTAAGTCACACTTCAGTTTCCAGGTACTTGAGAGAAATGGGTGTTGAAGAATGAGACAGAAACATGTTGAAATATACTTGTTGTTTGAAGTCATGAAACCGATAGACATAGTTAGGAAATTTGGTTATTCACAAAGCACAGTTTACAAGTATTACAAGGAATGGAAACAAGCTAAGGAAAAAGTTAAGAAACTTTTAACACAAGTGTAGAAAATCAATTCTTTTCAAAACTTTGTTGTTGTTTTATCTTGGTTGTTTGTTAATTTTTCACACATATGGAAAGTTGAGTTTACTTGTTTTAATGGTTTTGAAGTACTTGTTACACAAATGTAGAAATTTATTTAATCTTTCTTAACCAACAAAAAAATTGTGGAAAAACCTAAAACTAAAACAGGATTATGCGAATACCATTTGTGTAAAGAGAAAGTGAATAGTAATGAAAAAGAAAAAGTATCTTGAAATTGAAGTACCTCTAAATAAGCAAGTTATTTCAAAACTCTTAAGAATTATTATTGGGATATTGTTCATCATTCTTGGTTTGTACTTATTGTTTCATTTGAAAGAAATTTCTCCTGCATGGTTGTTACCAAACTTTTTTATTGGTATAATTTTTATCCTAACAGGTTATGGTATATTAAGGAAGAGACTAAAAACAGTTTACAAAAATTTCCTTATTTTTCTTATTTGTCTAATTGTTTTCTTTTCATTTCTTTTATTTTCTTTGTTAAATTTTTTAGTTTACATAACCTCAAGAGAGAGTTTCGTTGAGTTAAGTAAGATATATTGGAGGTATAAAGTTGAAAACTACTTTTCAGTTACACCCTCACAAATTACAGAGTACGGTAGAATCTTTTGTTATACTGTAGATTATATTTTAAACATACCTGTTCCATGTAATTTAATCAACACACAAAACATAGACCAAATAACTGAATACTTAGCGAACAGATATTATCCGAACTCAGAAGTTGAAAAAATGTACAATAGTTTAAAGTTAATGGAATATCCCCTACTTGCTATCGGTATACTATTTTCGACATTTCTTTTCTTAATTAACAAAGCTGTTAAACCTACTTTAAAACAAATAGGTTTAGTTTTAGCAATTATCGGAGTATTATTAGTATTCACTTCACCTGCTTTTCTCTATTTGGTTAAAGAATTGCCACAGTTTAAAAATTTATCAGAAGAAACTGTAGAAATGTTAGAAAGTGTGTTTCAACAGAGAATATCTTATGTTGGTTTTCATGGTATTGTTTACTTGTGCGTAGGGATTTCTTTTATCCTTGTAGGGTATTTTTTACCTAAGAAACAACCTTAAGTTTAAATTTATCCGTTACCTTATCTTTAGTATGGTAGTACAAACCAAAGACAAGGTAACTTTGGACTTAACTAATATTTCTGTTTCTTTGTTTAAAAGTTTAGTTGAAGAAAAAAGGAAGGTGGTTTTATGTCTGAACTTAAACCAAAACTTGAAGTTAAAAGCAGAGAACTGAACTTAGGGTTCAAATCCCAGGCGGGGCATACTTATTTCTTCAATATACACAGGATTAAAAATAAGAAAGTCTGAAAACCAGCAAAGTTTATCTATTTTTAAAGTTAAGATAAAATTTCAACTCTCGCTTCTTTCACAAGCTCTTTAAACCTTTCAGCATCTCTTTCACTTCCAACTATTTTACCATAATGCATCGGTACAGCAACTTTAGGCTTGAAAGAATTAACTGCTTTAGCAGCTTCTTCTGCGTTCATGGTGTAAGTCCCACCAACAGGAAGCAAAGCTATGTCTATTGCCTTAAGCTCTTTCATCTCCGGCACAAAATCAGTATCACCAGCATGGTAAATTCTCACTCCTTCAATTTCAATCACATACCCAACCCAATTGCTTGCTCTTGTATGAAAAGCTTTGGACAAATTGTAAGCAGGAACTGTGGAGAATTTTATTCCTTTAACTTCATAGCTTTTTCCAGGCAAAACAGGAAAAGTCTTGAAATTCCTGAGCTTAGCTATGCAATCTTCAGTTATCACAGCGACTGTGTCTTCTTTTACAAGCTTTCTTATATCATCAACAGAGCAATGGTCATAATGTTCATGTGTTATGAAAATCAAGTCAGCTTTATCTTTTTCGGTTACTTGAAAAGGATCTATATAGATTGTTAGCTTGTTGGAAATTTTGAAAGAAGCATGACCAAGCCATTTTATTTTCAACTTTTCATATTCAAGAGTTTTCATAATTAAAGTTTTATGAATTATAGATAAAATAAAGATTATGGACTCTGATTATCAACTTGTTATTGTTGCTGGCGGTGAAGGAAAGAGAATTTCTCACATAACAAAAGGACGTCCAAAATGTTTATTGGAAATAGAGAGAAAAACATTGTTAGATTATTGTATTGAGCTTTATCCTACTGTAAATGATATTATTTTACTTTTGGGTTATGGTGCAGAAGAAGTGAAAAAATATGTAGAAAATAAAAAGATGGAACCACCTTATGTTTCTAAAACAATAAAATATTCTATTGAAGAAAAATTGTTGGGAAAAGGAGGAGCCATTCGCAATGCTTTGGAGAATGAAGTTATAGACAGAAAAAAAGGGTACATAATTCACTATCCAGATGATTTAGTACTTGAAGGAAAAGATTTTGGAAATAAATTGATATCTCAACATGAAAAGAATAAAGAGAGGGGTTATTTAGTAACAATAGTTGTGGTAGAAGAGGTAGAATATCCTTTTGGTAGAGTTAAACTGGAAAATGGTTGTGTTGTGGGGTTTGAAGAAAAACCTTGGGTTCCTGTAATGACCAATATTGGGGTTTATGTGTTAGAGCCAGAAGTTAATGAATTTATTAAGAAATATGAACCCCCTTTTGATTTTGAATCAAAAATTTTAAAAGAGTTGTGTGAAAAAAGAAAAGCAGGAATCATGGTTATAGATAAAGAAAATTGGATTTCTATAAATGATGAAAAAGGATTAAAAAAAGCGGAGGAAAGAATTAAACATTCTTGGCACGAGCTTTCATAAAAAAGCTTCATTTCTTTTGGAAGATTTAAGTTTTTCTTATGCTAATTTAATCTTGAATGTATGAGAAGCTTTGCTTGAATTTAGTGAGTGAAGAAGAAGCTGATGTCGAGATCTTTGGAGCCTTGCTTGGGAAGAATTCGAAGAAAATGCTTTCTTCTTTAAGAAAAACAAGCTGGTTTGTTGAGTGGTTTGATGTTGATAGGGAGAAGAATTTGATTGAAAATGTTAAGGTTGCAGATATTGGTAATGTGAAAGAAAGTGAAATAGAAGAAACTGTGAAGAAAATTTTGAACAAGGGAAAAATTCCTTTCATGCTTTCTGAATCACACTTAGCAACTTACTTTGCTTTGAAAGCCTTTGATGATGTGAAGGTTGTAAGCTTTGATGCACATTTTGACATAAAGAATAGCTATGTTGACGAGAAAATGGTTGAATCTGTTTTTCCTCTCAAACTGAGTGAAGAAGAGATAAAAAAGTTTAACAGGGCGACATGGGCAAGAAGAAGCTTTGATGAAGGCAAAAGCGATTTTTGTTTTGTTGGTGTAAGATCGGGAGATGAGTTTGATTTGGAGTTCGTGAAAGCAAAGAATTTGCTTTATTTCACACCAAAAATGATAAGAGAAAATTTGGAAAATGTGAAGAAAAGGCTGGGAGAATTTTGTAAGAAAAGCAGAATTTACTTAACTATGGATATAGATGTTTTTGATCCAAGCATTGCTCCTGCTGTTGGACATCCTGAGCCGGATGGAATTTTTTGGTTTCAATTTCAAGAATTGCTAAAAGAAGTTTTCAAAGGTAAGGTTATTGGGCTTGATTTGGTGGAGATTGAACCTATTGAAGGAAATAGAGTGACAGAATTCTTGGCAAGCAGGATAATTTTTGAAACTTTATTTTTATTAAAATCTAGTGAGTAAATTTATTATTGAGCGGGGGTCGCGTAGCCTGGTCAATCGCGCAGGCCTGAGGCGCCTGTGGCTTAGTGCCTACGTGGGTTCAAATCCCACCTCCCGCATCAAGTTACACAACAGTTTAAAACTGATTTTGTTTGAGTCATTTCCCTACCAACAAAGAAGCTTTCTTAACAAAAAATTGTAAAAAATATCAGTTGGAAATAAGTTTTTATCTATCCTCTTATTCGCTGGTGAAGTAGACATACAAAGAAAGAAGAGCTGCTCCGATACCTGCAGCTAAAAGGGTGGATTCTGTAGGATAATGATAAAAAACCCAATCCTTAAGATGTCCTGATAAAAATGC
>JAWCDI010000042.1:0-6954 GCA_044343505.1 Candidatus Aenigmatarchaeota archaeon
TGTTCGTCGCCAGGAGCTTCGATATAAATAAACCAGGAACGGGAATAAAAAATATCGTTGGTGGTGTTCTGGGAGGGTCTATAATTCAAGGAAAAGTGAAAGTTGGAGATGAAGTAGAGATAAGGCCTGGTGTAAGGATGAAGGAAAAATATAAGCCTTTGTTTACAAGAGTAGCAGGACTTCAAAAAGCCAAGTTCGACCTGGAAGAAGCAGGGCCAGGAGGTTTGTTGGGAATGCTAACTGAGCTGGACCCAGCTTTAACGAAAGCTGATTCTTTAGTGGGAAATGTTGTTGGGCATGTAGGTGAGTTACCCGAAGCTGTTGACGATTTGGAAATAGAAATAAACCTTTTGGAAAGAGTTGTTGGAACAGAAGATCTGAAAAAAATGAACCCTATTAGAGTAGGTGAAGCTTTAATGGTAAACGCTGGCACAACAAGGTCTGTTGGAGTTGTGAGCGAGATGAAGAAGGATAAAATAAAAATTGAGCTAAAGATTCCTGTTTGTGTGGAAAAAAGTGATAAAATAGTTATTTCCAGACAGATAGAAGGCAGGTGGAGATTGGTTGGTTACGGAGTTGTTCAGTAGCAAGGTACGCTAACTTCCACAGTTCTTCCATAAGGTGGAGTGAGCCTGTATGCACAAATTCTAGCACCGATACCAGTGCAACTATCGGTTATTAATGTTGTGTTACCTGGTTGTAGGTCAGATGAAGGAAAAGTTCTCGAGCTACAGCTATCACCCGAAGGTGCTGTTTGAGTACAAGTTCCATTATTAGCTGAAATCGTCCTAGTTCCTATATTTCTTATCGTTATATTCACGTTATTTCCCACACAGTATGCATCTACAACCTCTATACCTTGAGTTTGCATCGTGAAAACTCCTGAAATGTAAACGTAAGCCATTCCAGCCAGAGCTATTGTTATCACAAGTATGAGGAGAGTTGCTATTACGGTTGATATCCCCTTCACACTAATCAATTTTATTTTTCTTTCTTACAATATAAAGGTTATGCTATCCAAAAAAATTTTCCTAGATACGAATTTCTTAATAGATACGATAAAGTTCAAGGTTGAGTTGGAGAGAATAAAAGAATTTTTTAACGAGCCAACAGATTTTTACATACTTTCTTCCTGTTTTGAAGAATTGAAAAAAATAGCTGAGAGTAAGGGTAGAGCAGGGAATTGTGCGAAAATAGCTGTACAGCTTATTAAAACGAAAAATATAAATGTTCTTGAAACTAGGGAAAGCCCTGATAAAGCTTTTTTAAATATTGCAGACAAAAATACAATAATTGCGACAAACGATTCGATGTTGAGGAAAAAATTGAAAGAAAGGGGGATAAAAACCATTTATTTAAGGGGGAGAAAAAAACTTGAAGTGGGATGATGTTCAAGATAATCGAAGTTAAAGATAGGGTAAGGGTACCACCCACAAAGTTCAACATGAAAGTTAAAGATGCTGTTAAAGAGAGCATTCAAGAGACTTACGAATGCACTTTAGATCCTAGGTTAGGGTTTATATTAACTTGCACGGAAGTTGTCGAAGTTGGTGAAGGGAAAATACTTCCCGGAGATCCTGGTGTATTCTACGATACTGTTTTCAAACTTTTAACTTTCAAACCAGAGCTCCACGAGCTAGTTTACGGTGAAGTTATAGATAACACCGAATTCGGATCTTTCGTTAGGATAGGCCCTTTAGATGGTTTAATCCACATATCCCAACTCATGGATGATTTCGTTAGTTTTGATAATAAATCTTCAACTTTCACGGGCAAAGAGAGCAAGAAAACTTTGAAAGAAGGTGATATAGTTAAAGCTAGGATAATATCCATAAGCTTGGGTAAGGGTGAAAATAAAATAGGCTTAACTATGAGACAGCCTTTGTTAGGTGCTTTAAGCTGGATAGAAGAAGAAAAGAGGAAACAGAAGAAAATGAGGGAGTGAAATGGTTAAGAGGTTGCAAGTTTGTAGGAATTGTAGGCGCTTCACGACTGAGAGAATTTGTCCGAACTGTAAATCTACTAATCTTTCAACTAGTTGGAAAGGAATGGTCATAATACTGAATCCTGAAAGCGATGTGGCGAAAACTTTAAAAATATATCAAGAAGGAAAATACGCACTCTACGTTGGTTGAAAACATGGAGTTAGAAGTTATTGAAGAAAAGGAGAATCCTTTCTTGAGAAGGAAAGAACTGAAGATTTTGGTGAAACATTCGAATTCACCAACTCCAAGCAAAAAAGATTTAATAAAAGAATTGGCCTCAAAATATTCTATCCCAGAAGATAGAATAGTTATAGATTACATATTCACGAAAAAAGGTTTGCAAGAATCGTTAGTTAAAGCGAAGATTAAGGAAAGTGATGGAAATGAAGCACAAACCAGTTAACCAGAGCAAGTTCTTTGCGGTAAAGAACGGTAAAGTTGAAGTTAAAGGTAGGGTTTGTGATAGATGTGGAAAAGGAACTTTCATGGCAGAACATGAAGATAGATGGTATTGTGGAAGGTGTGGTTTGACCATCTGGAAAAAATCATAAATTCAAAGCTTCTTTTATCCTAACTAGTTCATGTCCTGTTGTGCTTTCCCCAGTTATCGCACCTTTACTGTTTGCTATAGTGCAAGAGCCAACGAAAGGTGATCCAAAGTTTAAAGTCCCTATATCAACGTTAACTTTCAATACTTCTTGGATAATTTCAATTTCCTCCTCTTTAGCGTCTCTATGCAATAAACATCCTTTGTTCGTTGCCACACCACAAGAACCAACAGTTTTAATTCCGGCTATCGTTGAAAATTCAGAGTCAACACCCAAACAATCTTCTATTTTCTTCTTTTCTTTTTTATCGAAAAGATCGCTCACGATAACACCTTTATCGTTACATAAAATCAAGTTTCCGATCGCTGTATGTTTTGTTTTCAAGATCAACATGTTCACTCCCAGAATTTTTTTCAATTCATGGAACAATTTTTCTTCTTGTTCTGTCAAAAGGTTAGGTAATATTATTCCGTTACAATTCACGGCACAAAATATTCCTATCAAATCCGTGGAAGATATGGTGATGGCAATTGACTTAACTTTAAGCACTTCTTCTATTTTCTCCCTTTTTTCTTCGAAAGACTTTCCGATCAAACAAAATCTATCACAAGCTTTGCCGAAAATTCCAAGGTTATGGTCTCCGGAGAAATTGGTTTGGAGGATCAATCACTTCACCAACTCAACCTTAACTTTTTTATCTTCTTTCAAAACTCTAACTCTAACTCTTGTAGAAGGTTTTTTCGCACCCCTCTTCCATATGAACTCGTTCACACTTTTGTCTATTTTGACTTCAAGGCCTTTGAACATTTTTTGGATTTTTTTCCTCAAAGCGGATAGAGCAATTTTAGATTTCTTTATCCTCCTAGCTTTAACGATCTCCTTTCTCAAGTTCAAAGTTATTATTTTTTCTTCCACAGTATCACACCTTCAACTTACCCCTTCTCCATTTCTTCACTTTATCGACAGAAATCCTCCTCGTTCTTGCTCTTTTCAAACCAAACTTCCTTATATCAGCCCATCTTGGGGCTTGTTTCCTCTTCCTTATTTTCCCAAGTTTTATCTTCTTGCTTAAATGCCTTATCGGCATTAGATCAACCTCCTTATCTCCCTACTTTTCTCAACTGCAATTCTTACCATTTCTTCGATTTCGTTCAACTCCAAAAAACCATCTTGTTTCTGGATAGCACATATTTTATCATCATCCCTCACACACACACTTAAACCAGCTTCCATAAATTCTTCTTCTTCAACTAAAGGATCAACCAAAATTTTATTCCTAATCTTGTGAACGGTAACGTTGATCGGTTTAAATTTCACAGGTAAAGGCCTTTCGAATTCCCCCCTAATTATCTTCCCGTTTTCAACTTTTGGAATCTTCGTACTCAAAAGTGCAGCAACGCTTGCAAGGGCCGAAGCATCCAACAAGTTTCCTTTGTGGTTGAGGATATGTATGTCCAAGTAAACACACCAAACAATCTTTCCTGGTTCTAAGCATAAGCTCTTCAAATCTATACACTCGGAAGATCTTATCCCTCTATCAACTACCCTTGCAAGTTCTATGGCATCTTCACCAGGTGGTCCAGCTTCGAAGTCGGGAGAAGCAAGAGGAGAGAATTCAGCGTTGACTATTAAAATTCCTTCATCAGCAGCATCTTCAAAAGGTTCACCTAACTCAAGCTTAACCCCAACCATAACTTGTGTTTCACCAAGCTTAACGAGGGCAGAACCTTCAGCATTTTTTACGATATTCTGCTGTACTTCTATTTTCCTGAATTCTTCAAATTTTCTTCCGTCTATCCTCACACCTTTTTCGAGCATTTCCAAAACATACTCTTCCATATTCTCACTTGAATTTTTCCCTTATAGCATTCTTTTGCATTTCATAAATTTTATCGCAAGCATCCTTTGCAATCTTAACAAGCTCTTTTATTTCTCCTTGGGTTAAAAGTCCGTCCATTTGTAGTAAAGTTATTTTATTCTTTCCAGGCATCATAGCGAAAGCCATGTCACATTGGGAATTGTTATCCTCGATTCCGTTTAGATCTAGGATAAGTGTATCTTCTATCTTTCCAACAGAGCATGCTGATACTAGATCTTTCATAGGTACACCGGCAACCGCTAAAGCTAGGCTTGCAGCGTTTATTCCTGTAACTCTTGTCGAGCCATCGGCTTGGACTACTTCTATAAAAACATCTATCGCAGACTTTGGAAATTCTTCGAGGAAAATTGCAGGTTCAAGAGCCAACCTTATTACTTTAGATAATTCTATACTCCTCCTATCAGGTCCAGGCGATTTTCTCTCAGTGGTGGAGAAAGGCGCCATGTTGTACCTACATCTCAAAACACAACTCCTCGATTCTTGTAGATACTTTGGGTAAAGGGGTCTTGGTCCATAAACAGATGCTATCACTAAAGTATTTCCAAACTTAACCATGGCAGAACCATCAGCTCTACTAACAACATCAACTTTCATCTCTATATTTCTAAGATCTAGCGGAGACCTTCCATCTATCCTTTTCCCATCAACCAATAACTTCAAGTCAGTTTTTGTCATACCATCAACCAAGCATCTTGTCTATTTTTTCGGTTAACCCAAACAAATGTGATTCTTTCTCTATCGTTAAGAGAGCTTCTATGACTTTACTTTTATTCTCACCTTTTATCCAAACGTAACCATTCCTACCAGGGTATATTTCACAACCAGTCTTCCTTTTTAACAAGTTTATCATACTACCACCCCTTCCTATTATCCTCGGGACTTTATTTGGGTTTATCTTGATTATCACACCACCGTGCAACTTCCTACTGCCAATACTCTTCATAGAAACTTGAACTGTTTTATCTTTGGTGACTTTAGAGATAGTACAGTAAATGATATCGTCGACATCGTAATACCTGCTTATGTCTGTCCTGTAGATATCAACAAACTCTCTAACACCTTCAGCTAACGGTAAAAAAGCAACGTAGGGCGAATTTATATCCACGAACCATCCAGAGATCTCGACACTCAATATCTTCCCTATCACCCTATCACCAACTTTTGGTATGTAGGCTCCAGCTAAAGGTATAACAGATATTTCATTTTCACCTATCTTCGGAATTCCAAGTACTTTTGAAAAAACCTTATCATTTTCCGCGTAAACACCATAACCCAACTTTCTACCAGCTTTTTCACCCAAGAATTCTCCAGGTAACACTATTTCCCTTTTATCGTTCATAAATCTTCCCTCTTCAGAACTTTTGATTCAAAACTTCCATGAGTAAGTGAAGAAAGTTTTTGAAAAAGTTCTTCTTGAATCCCAGCCATTACCTCAACGTTAACCAACAAGCTTCCATCATTCAACCATTCTTCTTTCACCACTTCCCCACTGTTTTTTAAAATAGTGAAAGCGTTTCCGGAGAATTGTGGCGGTATTTTAAGCTGAATTAAAACTTTTTGGAATTTAATGGGGAGAACAGCCCTTATACTCTTCAAAACTTTATCAACTTGGAGTTCAGCATCTATGAAAGGGTCTATGTTAACACCCACTTGTTCCATGGCGTTGATTATCCTTTGTGGAGGATGTGGTGTGTTGGTTTGTGGGTTTATACCTTTCTTGGATATTATGTTGGCGATTTGGACTTTTTTCTGTTCGATCATCCTCCTTTTCTGCTCTGTGGTTAGTTGAATTTCCCCCTCTTTTATTATCCTATCAGCTATTTTGATTATGTCTGTAGTACCAAAAGTTTTATGGAGGTCTTGTTCAGAAGCAGCATCTCCTTTCCTAGCATCTTTATAGATTGCTGGATAAGCGAGTATTTCGTTCAAATCAACTTTCATTCCTTTCTTCGCTTCCAGAGCTTTTTCCGGATCTACCAGTATCTCAAATCTTTGTCCAGATTTCTGATACCTAGCAACGACAGCTTTATCAACGCTTACTATGGTAACACCTTAATAAATATCATTGACTTAAAATAAATTTTTTTGTCAATCTTTCAACTTTTTTATTTCATTTTCTGAGAAACGCTTGAATTTTTTATCTTCACTCCTTATAACAGCGATATCAGGCTCACCTTCTTTTTCAGTTTTACTCAAAATCTCTAAAGCAATCTTAGCCGCTTCATCTCCTGCTAAATTCTGCTTCCACCTTTGTCTCAAGATTTTGTTGGCTATAACAGAACCTCTTCCTATGGCATAAGCAAACCATTCGTATATCATACCTGAAGGATCAACTTCTATCAAATGTGGTCCAGTAACGTCAACACCACCTATCAAGAATGAAACACCATAAGGCCTAAGACCAGCGTAAAGTGTTGAGAGTTGCATCCTATCAGCAATGCTCCTGGCAAGGCTCAATATGTCCATAGGTTCTTCATAAGTTATGCGATGAATTTGTGCTCTAATGCGTGCTTGATTGGCAAGTACTCTAGCATCTGCCAGT
>JAWCDI010000043.1:0-6927 GCA_044343505.1 Candidatus Aenigmatarchaeota archaeon
ATATGTTAGAAAAAGTTTTTGTCAAGTTGATTAAAAGAAGTAATTCTAGTAAAACACCTGAGATAAGTAGAAAACTTTTAAAACTTTTAATATGTTAGAAAAAGTTTTTGTCAAGTTGATTAAAAGAAGTAATTCTAGTAAAACACCTGAGATAAGTAGAAGAAAAATACGGTATTTATAAGTTTATATTTTAAATACAAATACAATGAAGTATAAGCAAACCTATTTTTTAGCTAGGAAACGTATAAGAAAAGAGGAATTGAAAAGAAGTAAAAAATTTAATACATTGGTTAATAAATTTTTATCTGAACTTTGGTATTCTTTTTTCCTTTACTCACTCTTTAATTTATATAAAACGAATCCTAAAAAAAACCCTATTCTGTTGAAATTCGATGTGTGGGAAGAATCATCGGTTAGATTATCCAAAATCAGACATTTACCTTTCTTAATTAAAAAAATTTTCAAACCCGGAAAAATTTTTTTCATAGATATCGACAGAAAACTGATAAAATTAGCTCGAAAAAACATTGGATATTTTGGATTTAATAATGCAGTTTTTGTAAACAAAAGCATAACAAAAATGCCCTTTCAAAATAATTTATTCGATTTTATTATCGATTTCAGCACTACTGACCATTTAAACAAACATGAATTGGAACAAGCTATAAAAGAAATCCATAGGGTCCTAAAAAAGGACGGAACAGTTATCATCTATCATATGAATTCCGATTATTTCAACATTAGAAAATTTAATTACCACTATAAAAAAGAATTGTTCCCATCCTATCCACGAAAGTTAAAAACTCTAAAAAGACTGTTGAGGGATAAATTTCAATTGGTTGAATCGAAGTATTGTTTACCTTTCTTCGCTGATAGCACATTGTTCTTACACTACAGGTTTCTTTATAATAAAATTTATAAAATCATGCCAAGACAATTTATCTTTTCTTTCTTCAATTCACCAAAACTAAATCTTTTTTTCTACATTATCGCTAAAAAATTATAATTAGTGGCTATATCAAGAATTTCTCCATTTTCTTGACATCGTTGATTATTTCGAAAGACTTTTTTCAATTGATTTTTTAGCTATGTATTTCAGAGAAAATATGAAGCGCATTATTGCAAAAATACATATTTACCCCTATTCTTTTTGATAAATCTTTTGTTATAGGAGGGGAAAAATTTACCTTTTCTATAAAGTACTATAAATTTTTTCCCATGCTTCAAACTATCAAATATTGTTTTTTCTAATTTTCTTCTATTTTTCATTTTTACCTCCAAAGATATCCTATTTATATCGCTTACGAGATTAATGTAACCTTTATCGTTGAATTCTTTAACAGTCGCAAAATCTCCAACTTCATATCTTATAAGAGGAAAAGCATAATTGCCTAAAGTTGTTAAGATAACTTTACCTCTTTCATCCTCACTCACCTGCTCATTATTTTCATCAACTACTTCAAAAAAAGCCAGTTCATTCGGCAATTTATAAAGATTTTTTTGAATTTCATAGGCAAGTAATCCATGCTCAACAACACCATAAAGATCTATTACAGTTGCATTAAGCTCATTCTGTATATATTCTCTAACAGAATCAAACAAGACTTCACCTTGCGTAAATATTTTGTAAAAACTCCCAAGCTTAATATTCCTGTTTTTACTTTCAAAAATCACAAAAAGTAAAGAAGTTGGGAAATATGACAAAAATACTTTATTGTATTTTGATAAAAATTGTAATTGTTGTTTTTCACTTAAATCGGCGTTTATCCAAATTTTTTTATATAAACCGACTTTTTGAAAAAAGTATCTTCTAGGTAAAAAAGGATCATAATGCACTAGACTTTTAGTTATTTTATACCCACATTTTAAAAGTGTTTTTAAATAAGAAAAATTCATTTTGAAATAATAAAATGGACTGTAAAATATTTTAATGGGTTTTCCCGTCGTGCCTGTAGTTAGTCTAAAGCTTAAATTTTTAAGATCTCGGTAATCGTTTGATAAAAAATCTTTCCAACTTTTTTCTAGATCTCTTCTCGTAATTATCGGTAGTTTTTCCCAGCTTTGTGTTTTGTAAAGCTCTTTTCTTTTTCTATAAAAAGGAACCTTTTCAATTGCGTACTTTAAGATTTTAAATTTGTTCATAAATAAATAATTAGAAGTTTGAAATTAAATTAAAATTATGCGAAACGAAATTTTACTTTCGACAATTTTATTCTCAATTCTTTTTTTAGCTTATTCGCTCATACCACTTTATGAAAAAGAAGATGGGACCTTTAAATTTCTTTTATTTCAAGACAATAAATACTGGCATGATGGTATTTCTCCTTTGATGTTGGCATACTTTAAGAATTATGTTGAAAACAAAAGCCTTGCTATAAATGAGAGTACGATCATCGATCAAAACTACAAAATAAAAATTTCAAATTACGCTGATGTATTTTGTGTTGATGGCTTATGTTACCCCAACTTTTTTAATTTTGGCCTATATGTATTTTTCAAATTTTCATTCTGGCTAAATAAATTAGTTGAACTTAATTTCTCACGATTTCTTATAATTACTAACCTTCTGATTTACTCTTCTTGCCTTGTTTTACTTTTTTTAACTTTAAACGAAATCTATGCGAGGAAAATTTATCTTAACCTTCTAGTTACTTTAGTTGTTGGTTTAGGTACTTCTTTTGCCATTTTTTCTAAATATTTGTTTTTACATAATTCTTTTCAAATATTTTTCTTCATCCTCTTCCTTTACTTTCTAGTTAAGCTTGAAAGAAAGAAACGTTTGACGAACCTTTTCCTCTCTTTTATAAGTTTCCTATTTTTCTCTTCCTTTTTCCAAGCCCTTCCAGCTGTTGTTTTGCTGATATTTCTGTCTTTTTTCTTAGTTACCTTTTACAGACAATACTTGAAAAAAGGTCCTATAAAATTACTAATCTTTTTTTTATTACTACTGATCATTGTAAACTTTTTTGCCTTCCTTAATTTCATAAGGTTGCTACCCCAAAGTGGAAAAACACTTATAATTGAGAGCAATTTTGTTTACAATGTTTATGATCAAACTTTTTTCGCCGTTGACCTAAAGCCAAATTCAATAACTTATTCAATTTCTAATGAATTGGGAAATGCTGTATTTCTCAAAACCTATTCTTTGTTCGGTTATTTTTTTGGACCTAAAGGAATTTTTGTAAATTCTCCTTTTCTTTTGTTCTCTTTTTTTGGTATGATATCCTTTAAATCTAGAGGATTAAGAAACAAATTGTTAATCTTATTAGCATTTATGATTTTGTTTGTAGCTTATATAAATCCAGACTTCGAAGGTGGATTTACACCAAGGTACGTTAGACATTCTGAACCTATAATAGTTATTTTTTCCATCTTTTTTGTTAATTTTTTGACATCCAAAAAGAAGTTTAATAAATCTATCTTATTTTTACTTACATTTTTAATAATAATTTCTTCTTTAAATTCTATTTCTTTATCAATAAGAAGTGATTGGAACTATGTAAATATTACAGATTTAATTTCTTATGATACTGTTTTGTGGCCTTGGTTAAGTTTCAAAGAGCAATACGTAACATTAGATCTTACAAAAGTTTCAGAACAATCAAAATGGAATTTAACATGGGAAGAAGGATGTAACCCCCCTCTCACAGAACCTAGATTCGGAACCTCTGGTATAGAGACTGGACCATGTGCATGTACTTTTAAGAATAATGCCACACGAGAAATTATTATTCCTAAAAATGTGAACGCTCTCCAAATTAGCGTTTGTAGCAGATTCTCTGGAAATGATGGCACAGTGGGTATTATTTACATTGACGGTAGTGAGTTGAGTAAATTCTTTATCAACTCTTCTACATGTGGAGAATTTATACTGAATATTTCAAAATATGCAGATGGAGCAACACATAAAATAACATTAGAGTCACGGAGAAATTCGTTATGTTACGAGGAAGTCTTAATTTGGAAAGCAGTTAAACTGTTTAATTTTACACAAAAATTTCCAGCATATGAATTCGATGCTTTAAATGAAATTGAAAAATGGAATTTAAGCTCAGAAAGTTGCCAAGCACAATTTAGTTTTGAAGAAGGTATTATGATGGATTACTGCTCTTGTACGAAACCCTCGTTTGCTAATTATAATTTTATAACCTATGTTAAGAACATATCATTAAAGATTGAGGCATGTACAGTTTTTGCAGGAGGCGACGGAGCTATAGGCCAAATTTTTATTGACGATAAATTAATTGACGAAATTTTTATAAAAAGTAATGAGTGTACAACAATTACAAAAAATATAGAGACAACTGTAGGTGAACATAGATTAACTTTGAAACCAAAAATTTTTGGGGTATGTAATGCAGAAATTATTAAATGGAAAAAAATTGTTATAAGTGAATAGATGATAGTAGCAATTCTTCTATTCATTCAAATATTTTTTTTCCCAGGAGTATTAATCTACTTTAAAAAGGAAGAGGAATTAGCCATATATATTGTAAAAATCATTGTTACCTCAATTGCAATAAATGTATTTTCAATTTCTCTTTTACTTCTTATTTTCAATTTCTCTTACTTCTATTCGCTTATCCTTAACTTCTTTTTATCGACCGCTATTTCTTTATCCGTCAGATTCTTGTTGATTGGCAAACAAACTCGATCTATTAGGAAACTTAAATTCAGTAAGTGGTTCCCCTTCATACTATTTTTAACTCTCATGTTAAACTTTCTTTTGTTGATGAAATACAAGACAATTGTTGGAGCTGATATAGGAAGATTCGCCATAATTTCCCATGCTTTGTTTCTTAAAGGGCATTTTGAAACGAATTTATTACCTTATGATTTGGCAAAAAAATTCTTTTATTTCCCTTTATTTGTGTTAATTCCTCCATTCTTCGAGATTTTAGGAATTGATGCAATAAACTTTTTATCTTTTTTAACTTTTTTCTTCTCATCTTTCTTTGGTTTACCGATTTATCTAATAACAAAAAAATTATTCGATCAAGAAATCGCTTTATCTTCATTCTTATTTTCATCTATCTTATTCAACCCACTCCTTAACATGGGGTTTTTTGGTGTTTTCCCTTATGCTATTTCAACCTTTTTCTTTCTAAGCTTCCTTTACATTTTAATTGAAACTAATTTAAGAGACAACTTTATCTTATTCACGTCACTGTTTGACATATTTACTACTCATATTTATTCATTGGTTTTAGTTATACCATTTTTATTTACTCACATTTTTATGGGGAAAAACTTTTTTCAAATTTTTAAAACAAAATACTTTTGGCGAAGCTTTTTAATATTCTTCTTATTTCTCTTACCATACATTTACAGAACTTTTAACGCAATTTTTATACCTTTTAACAAAGATAATAAACTCGATATCTTAATGTTTTCAAATTTTAATCAAAAATTAACATTAACTCAGAAAATTTCGTATTTACTCTTCTCAACACCAAATGGTTTTGTTCAATCTTTTCTTTTGGGCACTGGATTTTTTTCTTTCATTTTTGCCGTCATTAAATTCTATCGAAAATTTAAAGAATCAATTGAATTTCTAGGTATATCCTTTTTCCTCAGCTTTATTTTGTTAATAATTCTGTTTAACGATATGAATTTCGCACGAAGTCTATGGATAATGTGGTTATTCTATTCTATAGGATTCGCGTTGTTTTTTTCTGATATGCGATTAAATTTAGTTATTTTAACCCTTCTAGCTTTATTCCCTCTATCACCTTCAATTTTTTCTTATTTCATATTATCACCAACTTATATTCAAGGTCAGATCCCCTGGATTGTCTGGAACGAATTTTACGATGCAATAGATTTTATTAAATTGAAAGTTCCACTCAATTCAACTTTTTTGATTGATGGTGGAGGCGCGGGTTGTACGGGAGCAAGTGCATCTTATGGTGAAAGAATCTTTCCACTGACTTCAAGAAAAATTTTTTATTTTTCTGACTATTGCTGGGCAGAATATGATAAAGAAGAATATAGAAAAAGAGTAGATTTATACAGAGAAATCTCGATAAATCCGAACAATTTAGATTTGGTCAAAAAACTAAAGGAAGAATACAACATCACACACATATTTATTGGTCCTACTGATGTTGGTTTAAATAAAAATCTCTTTTCAAATTCATCGATATATAGGTTAATTTATGATGATGGAAGCTATGCAATTTTCCAAATCTTATAAGAACTGTACACTTTTAATAGTTTTTGTATTTTTTATACTCATAATTACATTAGTTGTAAAAACTCCTAAATTGAAAATAAATTTAAGTTGCGATAAAATGCTGGATAATGAATTGTCATGTAAATTTAATTGCACCATAAATGTCGAAAGATGTGACAAATTAATGGGTAGGGTAGTAATTACGCATTCAGGATGGGCAGCTATTTATGATAATACATTTAATTTAACCTGCTCAAGTTCTTTCAAAGTAGTTTTGCCAAGGAGGAATTACAATTACGTAATACGTGTAGGTGTATATGATGATAATGAAAATTTTGGTACTGTTGAAAAAACGATTATGTGTTAGTTTTTTAATTTTTGTATTATCGTTATTTTTAGTTATTAGAATTGTTTTTTTTACTCCTGTATTTTCAGATGAAACAATTTATATAAATATGGCTAAAGCCTTGGCAACTGGTTTATTACCATATAAAGACTTCTTTTACGCTCACCCACCGATCCAACTTATTTTATTGGCACCTTTAGCATCTTTAGGAAATTTTTATTTACTCAAGATTTTTATCTCAATTATTGGAATTTTTTGCATTTTCCTAACTTATTTAGTAGCTGAAAAAATATTCGATGAAAAAGTAGCCTTTACAGCTTCATCAGCATTATTAATTTATCCAGGTTTTTTGATATTCGGAAATTTAGGCATGGGTACTTTTGAAGCATTAACTTTCTTTTTATTA
>JAWCDI010000044.1:0-6921 GCA_044343505.1 Candidatus Aenigmatarchaeota archaeon
AATGATACAAACAGGCAAACGCCACTGAAAGCCTAGTAAGTGTATCCCTCACACCAGCATGAATAAGCGGATAATTAGACGAAACCCACTTGTACAGTTCTTTTGAAAATTCAACAATTCTCTCTTTGGCAGTTTCTGAATATCTAATTTTGTTTGCATCCAAACTCCAAGCCCACAACACATGTTTTTTAAAAATCTCAACAGGTATGGGCCTCTCTTTCGGTTTTGCCTCTGCAATCAAATCCCCTGGAACATCTTCTAAAGTAAAGGGTATAAAGATATCCCAACGCGTTAAATCAATAGGATCGTTGAACACCCTAGTATCCATCAAAGCTTTCAACTTGTAGTAATAATTCCTCATAGGCGGGTTTCTTGGGTTAAGAGTCGCGATTAGCCTCACTCTTGCTAACCTTTCTCCTGAAACTGATCTTGATACTTTAACCATTTCTTGTTCCAACACTTCTCTCATTTGCTCAATTTCTTCTTCTGTAATGCTGTGGATTCCATCAATAAACAGGAATTTTCTGTCATTGAGAGGAATCGCCCCCCATATGATTGTTCTACTATCAGTATCAATAGTGTACGTTAAGCCTGCTCTTGAAGAAGTTTCGCCAAAAACTATCTCTCCTATCTTATAGAAAAGGTACGTTATATCTTTTCCGATTTCGCTTTTCCCTGTTTTGGTATCTCCAATCCACACAGCCCTGAGGCATCCTCGTATCTTTCTAGAATTGAAAATGTCAAAGATCTCATAAGGCGAGTGCAAAGTTAAGAGTAGGCTTAACTTTTCAAAATTTCTCCCTACAATGTGTGGGGCCACTTGATTTTCAATTACCAAATCAAATCTGGGGTTATCTCTAAAGTATTGAATAAACTTCAAATGATCTTCTTTTGTTATCTTCAAACTTGCGAATTCGTCACTCAAAGGATTTATCTCCCCTGCTAGAAACTCAATCTCATTGTTCCGGGGATTTTTGAATGGGTGAGCAACAATTTCTATGCGTTTTACTTCCTTAGGAATCCCTGTGTAGTACACTTTCCAAATTTTTGAGGTTAATGCTTGGTATTCAGTCTCCGAAAAGGTTTCTATATTTTCAGGAAGTTCTTTAACGTAGATAACTGAATAATCGAAACACTCTCCAATCGAGAATGACGCTTTAGGCTCATGAGTTCCGCCTTCTTTACATTCCCCCCAATTGCGAATCAAGTTTAAGGCAGAATGGCTTACTTTTCCAACTGCTAGTTTTTCATACAAAACCTGCGTATTTTCCTCGGCTAGTAAATCAACATTCTGTAGTTGCTCACCACATTTATTACAAAAAACTCTTATGTATTGCTCACACGCCTTTCCTACTTGTTCACCAACAATTAGGGCCTGAAATTTTATTTTTCTCCCAATCAAACAGGCGTTTATTTTTGAAAGTTTTAGTTGAATCGGGTACGCTCTATCATAATTTTCAATCAATTTGATTTCTTCATCCGTAAGTTTCATCTCTTTTTTCGCTAACTCAGTAGCCTCGGCTTCAGAAAAACCAAAACTTTTGAATTCGGCAACTCTACTACGAAAAAGGTCGATAAGAAGTTGGATTTCAAACTTTAAATCCTCATTTGTATTATCTTTTTTTAGAGTCTCCACTTTTTTCACCTTTAACCTCCTTAATCCAACTTTTTAGGAGGATTTTCAATTCTTCCACACTTTTCACCTTACAAATTGCTCTGCGGTTGCATCAACTATATCTCGATTTCTAAATTTTTGCAAAAACTCCAAAACTGCATGTCGAACTAACTCAGATCTGCTGAGTCCGTGAGATCTGCAGATCTTGTCCACTTCTTTTAATAACTCCTCACTTAGCACGATTTGTTTAATTACTAAAGTTCTTCTCACCATTTTTTTCACCTATAATTAATTAGGCGTTTTTATTTAAATAGACTATTTTGGGGACCATTTTTTCCTTTAAAATCTTCAATTTTTAAGATATTGAAGAAAGAAAAGTGGATAGGTAATATTTAAATACTTGTTGGTTAATAATTGTATATTATGAGGACCATTTACGGACCAAAAATAGTGAGTTTGGATCCTTTGGAAGAAGGAATAATGAACATTCTCCTAGACGGAAAAGAAAGAACTATCAACGCATTGCACAAAGAAGTTTTAAAATTGAACATAAGCAAATCGAGAAAAACCTTCTTTAAAAGGTTAAAATCACTTGAAGAGAAAGGGTTAATTGTTTTCGAGAAGAGCCCTAAACATAAGAGAGCAAAAATAGTTAGACCTGTGTCTTTAATCAGAGAAGTTGTTAAGAAAGTTTCGGGATTCAAGTATGAGGCTTACAATTATATGACTTTAGCTTATTTGGAACTGTCAAAAGAAAAAGATAAACACAAGATTTTTGAGAAATTGAAACAATATCAAAATGAGATTAATCAAGCATTTGTGAGAGAATTACTGAACATTGAAACAGATTACAGAAATGAAGTGAAACAATTTTTATTCAATTTCTTGGTTAGATCGTTGATAGTAATTACGAAAATTTGGCTAGAATTTAAAGAGCAGTTTATTTCATTTGAAGAAGAATTGAAGATACTCAAAGAAGAGAAGGAAAAAGCTAGGAAAAAATATTCGATAGAAGAACTGCTAGAAAGCAAAGCAAAATTCGAAAAACTTAGAGATAAAATGTTTAGAAAGTTTGAGAATTTGTGGGAAAAATTTTGGTTTGAGTTGGTTTTTGGAAAAAGAGAATTGAAGCATGGATTGAGTGCGCCAGCCGGGATTTGAACCCGGGTCTCGAGCTTGGAAGGCTCGGGTCTTAACCAGGCTGGACCACTGGCGCAGGAATAATTTATTCAAGTAATTTCTAAGCTACGTTTTATCAACCATATCTCTTCTTCACTTTTCTCTTTTTCTTCAACTCCCTCTTCCATTTTTTCCTCTTTTGGTATATTATCCTTTATCTTCCTAGCTATTTCATCCATCTCTTCAGGAGAAATATTTTTAACAGCAAGCCAATTTATTATTCCTTCATGTCCGTCATCTTTGAATCTTGGGATTATCCAAATATGGGCATGCTCTACTTCAAAACCTAAAGTAGCGTAGGATACAGATATAGGATTTAAAGCAGAAATTATGCCGAGTGTTACTTTTTTCACTATTCCCCACATCTGCTCGAAGTTCGGTACATCGTAAACCCAGCGGTAATGTTTTTTTGGAATTAAAAGTGTGTGTCCTGGGTTCAAAGGTCTTATATCCAAAAATGCCATGAAATTTTCGTCCTCGTAAACTACCCTTGCATGAATTTTCTTCTCAACTATTTGACAAAAAACACATTGTTTTTCCATCATTTATCAATTGTTTTTAAATTTTTAAAATCATTTCGAATTGTTTTTGAAAATACATCGCGTCGAAGAAACTTTTAACTTCTGCCAAATTTTTGAACTTGTATCCTTTTTCTATTCTTGGTGGAAATAGTTTGTAAATAGAACTTGATACAACACATGCTACATCCGATTTTCTTAAAGCTTCTTCATCATATTTCGTATCACCAATTCCGATCACTTTCTTACGAGTTTTGGACTTTATATCTTCGACAAATTTATCTTTTTCTTGTGTTGTGATTATTTTTTCTTTTTCCGGTCTTAATTCTTCTGGAAAACTGTCCATGAAACCTTGAGCTATTGTTTTTTCAGCTTTAGTTAATAAGTAAACATCATAACCATCCTCTTTTAAAATTTTCAACAGATTCATCACAGTTGTTTTATGGGTAGAAGACTGGGCTTCAGATATTTTTCTTCCAAGCTTGTACAGCTCATGGGGTTTTAATTCACTTTCATACATTTTTTTACACTCTTTTATCAATTCTTCAAAAAAACATGTTTCTCTTTTCCTTATCTTATTTGAAAAAGCTTTCACAAAACTTTTCAAAATAGATTTTATCGTTAAAAGTGGGTTATAACTTAGGAGGTAAAAAGTTATGTGTTTTTCCATTAAAACTCCTTCTAGATCTAACCAAACGCAAGTATCTTCGGGATTTATCATCGGTAGTCTTTTCAATTCCATAATTTTTCTTGAATTGTAAAGGAATTTAAACCTTTTTATTTATTTCAATCAAAACATTATAAATTCAGAAAGTGGGAAAATGCCGGAAGTAAGAAGACCGAGAAAGGGGAGTCAAGCTTTTTATCCGAGGAAAAGAGCTAAGAGGATTTATCCCTCAATATCAACCTACCCAGAAACAGATAAGCCAAAACTATTGGATTTTGCCGGTTACAAAGCTGGTATGACTCAAGTTGTTTTGATAGATAACGTTAAGTCTTCACCTACTTTTGGACAAGAAGTTGTTGTTCCTGCAACTGTGATAGAATGTCCTCCTATGAGGGTTGTTGGCATAAGATTCTACGAACAAACTACTAAAGGACTTAAAGTTTTAACAGAAGTTTGGACTAAAAATTTACCCAAACACATCGAAAGAAAAGTTAAGGTTAAACCTAGTGAAGAAAAGTTGAGTGAAGTAGAGAAGAATTTGGATAAAGTCGTGAAAATAAGATTAATCGTTGCGACACAACCAACTCTTTCTGGCTTAGGGAAGAAGAAACCCGAAATTTTTGAGATGGAAGTTGGGGGTAAAGACATAAAAGAGAAAATAGAATTCGCAAAAAAACTACTTGGAAAGGATGTTAGAGCTTCTGATGTTTTCAGACAAGGTGAATTTGTTGATGTAATAGCTGTAACTAAAGGGAAAGGTACTGCTGGGCCTGTTAAGAGATTTGGTGTTTTCATACAATCTAGGAAAGCGAAGGAGAAGAGGAGGCATGTTGGAACGCTTGGTCAAGAACAGCCCGGCAAAGTAAGACACACCGTACCCATGGCCGGACAACTTGGTTTTCAAACAAGGACCGAACTCAATAAAAGGATATTGAAAATCGGGGAGAAAGGAGAAGAAGTTACACCAAAATCAGGGTTTAAAAGGTATGGAATAGTTAAAAGCGATTATGTGCTTGTTGAAGGTTCAGTTCCTGGACCAAAGAAGAGGTTGATAAGATTAAGATCAGCTATAAGACCGCCAAAAGCTAGGTTTATCTTACCTGAGATAAAGGAAGTGATTAAATGAAAGCCGATGTTTTTGACTTGGAAGGAAAAATGGTAGGGGAAATAGAACTACCTAAAATTTTTGAAGAGCCTTTGAGGGAAGATTTGATAAGAAGAGCTTTTTTGGTAATTCAGGCCAACAAACGCCAGGCTTACGGAACTGATGTTCTAGCTGGTAAAAGGACTTCTGCTCATTACCATGGATACAGAAGACATAGATGGAGTATGATGTCTAGGGAGATGGCAAGGATGCCACGCCTCCATGGAAAAATTCCTCTACAACAAATGTTCAGGGCAAGATTTGCGCCTCAAACTGTAAAAGGAAGGGAAGCCCATCCACCAAAAGTTGAGAAAATATGGAAACAGAAGATAAATGAAAAGGAGAGAAAAAAAGCTATCAAATCTGCGATCGCAGCAACTGCTAAGAAAGATTTAGTTCTTAAAAGAGGACATAAAGTTGAAGGAATAAATAAACTTCCGATAGTAGTTGAGGATGTAATCGAAAAAGTGAAAAAAGCTAAAGAACTGGAGAATTTCTTGAAGAAAATTGGTTTGGAAAAAGAATTGGAAAGGATAAAGGAAAAGAAATTGAAAAGGAAGAAGTATAAGAGAAAAGTTGGGCCTCTCGTAATTGTTGCTAAAGATGAAGGGATAAAGAAAGTTGCAAAAAACCTTGGTTTGGATGCTTGTTTAGTTGACAATTTGAACATCGAGCTTCTTGCACCTGGAGGAATGCCGGGCAGACTAACTATTTGGTCAAAGAGTGCGATAGAAAAATTGGGTAGATGAATATGGATCCTTTCAAAGTGTTAAAATATCCTTACACAACAGAGAAATCTGTGAGTATGATAGAAAAAGAGAATAAAATAGTTTTCATAGTGGATAGAAAAGCTAATAAAAAACAGATAAAAGAAGCTTTTGAAAAGCTGTTTCAGGTTAAAGTGGAGAGAGTTAACGTTATGATCGACTTCAAGGGAAGGAAGAAAGCGTTTATAAAGCTTAAACCGGAATATAATGCTAGGGATGTTGCAGTGAAGTTGGGGATAATATGAGTTGGGAATGCTATCGCAATTACGGAAGAATGATCGCTGGATATGAAATCCTTGAGATGTTGAGAAAAGAAGGTATTAAAATTAGTGAGTGGATTTACAAAATCATAAATGAAATCCTCAACGAATACAACTTTTTAATAAAATTTCCAGATGTTGATGAAATCAACGAGATTTATTCAAGAGTGAAGAGGAAGATAACAGAAAGATACATAAAAGCTTATAGACTTGAAAAAACTTACGAGAAAATAAAAGATTTCTTGAGAGAAAACATAAAAATTTAAGTAGAGTGAGTAATTAGTAAAGTGGGAAAATGGGGAAGAGGATAATAGCTCAAGCTAGAGGTAAAGGTGGACCACGCTACAGAGCACCTAGCCATAGATATTTGGGTAGAGTTGAATATCTTCCAACGATGGGCATAACCGGGAAAGTTAAGGATATACTACACGATCCTGGAAGAAGTGCTCCTGTTGCTATAATAAGGTTTGAAGATGGTAAGGAAGTCTTACACGTTGCACCAGAAGGCTTGAAAGTTGGTGATACTATTTATTATGGTGGGGTTCCATCTATTGGAAATGTTTTGCCTTTATCTCAAATACCTGAAGGAACTAAAGTTTTTTGTATAGAAAATTATCCTGGTTCTGGACCAAAATTATGTAGGTCTAGTGGGACTTATGGCATAGTTATGGGAAAAAGTGGAGATAAAGTTAAAGTTCAACTCCCTTCAGGTAAAATAATAGAGCTTCTTGGGGAATGTAGAGCTACCATAGGAGTTCCTGCTGGAAGTGG
>JAWCDI010000045.1:0-6833 GCA_044343505.1 Candidatus Aenigmatarchaeota archaeon
AATAAAATAAAAATAAGAACGGAACCAACAGCTGGGTGAAATCTTGAGAATATTTTTTCTTTTTTTCTTATTTCTTTTTTTCTTTGGTTGTATACAAATTAATAAAGAGATTTCAAATTTAGTAGAATATAAAAAACTGAAGCTGACACCAGAAAATCTTTCATTAGATTTATCCGAATGTCAAGCTTTCATTTGCAATGGGTCTAAAATTGGTTGGAAGGCAAGTGTTTTAGAATTTATGGACCTCTTCGATAAAAAATATTATATACAAAAGTGTTGGATTGAAAATTTTGATCCGTTTAACGATTCGCAAATGACAGAATTAATCGAAATGGCATTCCTTTTATCTGAAAAAGGATACGTTAGGGAATTTATGTATGGGGTTGGCCCAACAGTAAGTGCAGGAGATGAAGCACAAAGGTTTTGTGGTGCTTTAGGATTCGTAATTCACGATCTTGGAGGAAGTTATCGGCAAGACAAGGACCCAGATACGATAGATATAAGTGTTTTAGATCCACTTTTAAAAAGTGAAATAATTCCAATTCTTTTATATGAACCTAGACATGATGATGATAATTTCTCTGCCGAATTGGCGAAAAATGTTTCTAAATTGGATAGAACTGTAATTTTAGCAATAAAAGATTATAAAGGAATAATAGGTTATAATTTTAAAGAAGAAAATTATTTAAAAATTAAAGGCAATTGCAAAAAATGCTTAACTGCAAGTTATATTTCTTTTAATTCTACAAGACAATTAGAAGAACATTCAAAATATACATTTTTAGCTTTAAACAAAAAAGCTATAGATTTTATAGACATAGTAATTTACAATTTTAGCCTAAACGATTTTCAATGCGACAAAGTTAAGGTTCTTGATGAAATGATGAAATTTTCAGAAAATATTACTCAAACTTATAAAAAACCAACGATTGTAGTCCTTTCAGCTAGAGTAGATTCAAATTGCACTGAAAAAAAGATTGCAGAAAATTTTGATAACATTCTTTCATACATTCCATATTTAGTTAAATCTGGAATAATGGGAATAGCATACGAAGACCTTGCATTTTTCTTCAGTGATGATGGTTCACCAAGAAAAGAAATTTTCAACTCTTGGTTTGCGAATTGTAGGGAATATTATACTACAGAAGAAACTGAAGGATCAAAATTTGTTTTATCGATTCATTCTTTAGGTGCAAAATACCTCTCATTATGTCCGACAATTCTTTATCCAGCATCCGCAGCATTAATTTTAAAGTGCGAATATTTAAACGTCTCATATGTAGAACCAATAGACTTAGAAAATTTCAACGAGCCAATTACGTTGGATTTAAAGGATGGAATCACGGAGAAAGGAGATATAGCAATTTATTATCAAAATCATCCAGATTTCATGAGAACAATAGATGGATATGAAGGAATTTGTGAAAGGTGGTCTTCACAGATTAGGACTTTTACTTCACATTATAAATTCGACTATTCATTCGTTAGGGCAGTAGTATGGAAGGAAAATAAATTCATATCCCATTCAGAATATTGGGATACACCAAAATATCCTTTAGATCCGCAAGAAAAAGTAGATCTTTATTGTAGTAAGTATCCTGCCAATTCAAATAACTTTAGGATATGCCATGGTGTGGAGAGATTAAAATATTATTTGGAAAAAGGATATAACATTACAAAAAAATTAGACGAAAGTAAATATCCAATTGAAAAATACTATCCATTTTATATTTCTTATTTAGGATACAAATATGGTGAGATATGGTTAAATGATTATGTAAGAAATTATACAAAATGTTTTGATGATTGCGAAAAAGAATATCAAAGCTGCATGGAAAAATGCAAATCAATTTCAGATAAGGATGAAAAGAAAAAATGTGAAGAAAGTTGTGAGGTTAATAGGGGCAACTGTAGAAATAACTGCAAAAATAGTTATTTTAATGATATAACTATAAAACAAATTCCGAGTGATGCAGAAGCAATTAGAGAAATTTGCATAAAAAGAGAATTCCTGACATCGAATGGACCATGGTTAGGTAGTTATTCAGGAACGCTATTTCCTCCCTTAAAAAATCCAGAATGTGTTTTTGGATTTAATAAACCAATGGGGGTGTATTGGAATAGTGGAGTAATTTTGAAAGATAAAACGAAGATAAAAGATGTTTTTGCTGCAGCAAGTGGAAAAGTGATGAAAGTTGGTGAATCCCCAAGACTTGGAAAATATATAATAATCCAAGGTGGTGGATGGTGGTTTAGATATTCTGGACTTTCTTGGATTTCTGTTAATAAAAATGATCAAGTCACAGCTGGACAAAAAATAGGTGAAACAACCAAATTCTTAAGATTTGAAGTTTGTAATCGTGATTGCGATAGCAAATATATAAATCCAGAAAAAAGAGGGTTTGTGAATCCAGAAAATGCTTTGGGTTTGAAATGTAAGTGAGAATATGGTTATTGATTTTTCTGAGATGCTTACTAAGGCTGGAAATTTTTTAAATACATGGTTTGGGGGAGCGGATTGGGTTGTTGCATCGGTTATTTCTTTATTCATTTTTACAACGGTTGTGGGGCTAATTTATTTTCTTTCTTCTTTATTTCAGAGCGAAAGGTTAAAGAGAAGGGCAGATGAAGAATTGCGTGAACTTTATTCATCAATTTTAATTTTTTCATTAACGTTTTCTGTCATTGGGATTCTTTATGCTGTGACGGTTTCTTTGTCGCCATCTGGGATAAATTATATAGAAAATGCAAAAAATTTCTTTTATAATCAAGAAGATAAAACTGGAATATTTTATTCCTCGTTTAGGGCAGCATACAATTTAATTACCCAAGTTTCTGCAATAACAATAATTTCAACTGCACAAGTGAATTTGATAAATTACATTGGTACAAGCATAAAGTTAGTGGGGGAAGTTCTTAATAAAATACCGACACAATACACAATAGTTGCAGGTAGTGCACTTAATCTTGCCGGGGACACACTTAAGCTTATTTCACAATTCTTCAATATTACTTTTTCACCTTTCGCATCTTTTAATCTTTTAGTTGATCCTCTTGAAGAACTTTTTAGTATTGCAATGATGAATTCCTACGCTGCCTACATTCAATATACATTACTTGACTTCTTAACTCACCCTACATTTCAAATTATTTTTCCACTAGGTCTTTTTTTAAGATGTTTTCCAATTTCTAGAAGAACTGGAAGTACATTAATAGCGATTTCTTTAGTAGGAATGATTTTTTATCCTTTAAGTGTAAATTTATCTCAAATGATTTACAATGATCTTGTAAGTATTTTTGGTCGTTCGGAACTATACATTCCTTCGCTAGAGGGAGGAATTGGTGTGTATTTAATACATCCTGATGAAGGAAGTCAAATTATAGATGAACCAATAGAATGGGAAATTATTTCCCCCAATGAAAAATTTTGGAGAGTATGGAAGAAAGTTAAATGCTCTGATTTAGATGTTTCGCAAGATAGACTTTGGAACTGCACCTGTGGAGCAATAACCACTGAGGGAAGAACAGAATATGTACCGCAAGAGGTTATTTTAGATGATGGAACAGTTGCACAAATTTACGTTAGCAAATACATACCACCAGAAATTAAGGAAGGATGCATTTGTAATGGAACAGAGAGGAAAAATGAACAACCACCAATCGATAATCCTCTTAGATATTTAGGTCTGCATGTTAAAACATTATTTCAAAATAGTTTAGAACAAGGAGCTACACCTTCTATTTATGAAGCAGAGTCTTGCTATCGTCTAATAATAAATGGAACTGGGGAATATATTGAATTTTATCCTAGAAAATATGGTATAGATGATACTGTTGCAACCTTAATGGTGGATGCGTACGATTACGATGGAAATAGCTATACTCCTATAGGGATCGAAGAATCAACTTTCATCGTAGGTCATCCTTGTAAGGGATTCAAAACTGCTCAATGTCTTCAAGGAGTAACTATGAAAGTAACTGAAGAAATTTCTGGAGGAAGTGGGAGTACATCTGCTGTTTCAGGGGTTGTTGGAACTGCTGCTTCTGGAGTTTACAGTGGAGTTATAGATTTTCTGAAAGATATTATGGGAAAAGGAGCTATTTTACCTGGTGCCGCGACAGGTTTAGCTGTTGCTCCAGGAATTATACCTATGGTAATTGGAATAGCGTATACTCCATCAATGGCTGGAATTATGTATTTGAATTTTGGTTCAACCATCCCACCAATTTTAGTCCCAGTTTTGGGAAATGTCATAAGCATTGTTTTGGCCTTAATAATTTCGATAACTGGGTTTAGAAGTGTATCTTTGACGCTTGGGGGTGAAACAAGAATTTTAGGTCTTGCGAAAATTGTCTAGGTGGTTTTATGAATGCGTGCACTGTAATTCCAACAAGTATAGAAAGTTTCTTTTCAACTTTTTACACGCTGGTATTATTATTAATGGTAGTTATTATAGGATTTATTTACATGTTATCAAAAATTTTAAAAGAACTTTCAGGAATCGCAAGAGCAGAACTTTCCCAATTATATATATCAGTTTTTATAGGAATTTTTTCGATTCTCCTTGCACAGGCTTCTTGTGAAATTCTTTCTTCTTACATAGAAAATAAATACGGAATAATAGGGCCAGGAGGTCATTTCTTTGTAGCTTATAGTTATATGAATTCTTTAGTTATGGGTGAGAAAGGAGGAGTTGTCACTTCGACACAACTTTTTGCAACAGCCTTTTCCCTTTCTTTCGCAAGCAAATTATTCAAACTTTCAGAATCGGGACTAGAGTTAAAACCATTTGCAGTTTTAGAATTTTTTGTCATAGGAATAAAATTTATCTTAAACTTATTTTATTCATTTTTAATAATATCACTTCAAATTCAAGCAATTTCAATTTACGCGGCAAAAGAGTACTCATTTTCACTTTTCCTTCCAATTGGGCTAATATTAAGAGTAATACCAATTACTAGAAGTGCTGGTAGTTTTTTGATAGCTTTGGCTTTCGGTCTTTACGTTGTTTGGCCAACTCTTTTTGTCTTTGAATATGATGTTACACAAGAAATTTTAAAATTAAAGGGAGAGGAAGTCGGAAAAGAAGTTGAGAGTTTTTTTGAAGAAAATCCACAAGCATTATTTAATAAGAATGATCCAAGCCACACAATTGAAGTATTAAAAAAATCGCTTAGATCCACGGATATTTTAAAGGATTTATTTAAAATATATTCAAAATTTAGCGATATAGCTATGGTTTTAGTTCCGCAGGCAACAATACTTGGTGTAATAAACTTTACAATTTTAATAGCTTTCGTTAGTTCATTGGGTGATTTTATAAAAAGTTTGTGATAAGATGGATTTAGATTTTTTGATAATTTCAATTATTGTTGTTTTTATTTCAGTTGGAATTACTAGCGTAGTATACATGTTTTCAAAAATTATTAGAAATAAAGATTTAGAAAAATATGCACAGGGTGAAGTTTATCAAGCCATTGCGTCTGCTTTTATAATTGGAGGAATATTCGTAATTTTTTCAATTATAAATAGCACTATAATTGCTATGTTTTCTGACATTGCTTTATGTTCAGGAAGCGCGTGTAATTATATAGCTACAGAACTGAGGTCTGAATATGATAGTGTACTTCATATCATACCATTAGGTTTTTATCTTGAAAAAACATCCAAAGACTGTACACAAGATATTTTACTTTCTGAACCTGAAAAATCTTGTCACATTCAAATAGCAAAGGAAAGATTACATACCATAAACAACGTAATAAGAGGATATGTATCTTCTCAATTAACGAGCTATGGAGTTATTTTTACTTTACAAACACTTGAGATAGGATTGAAAAGTCCTGAAGAGTCGATTAAAGAAGCATTGATAAAAAAAGGAAAAGGAGTAAGTGGATTTCTGGAAACCTATGAAAAAATCAGTAGTAGGTTAGGTACTTTTCTTCCAGAAAGTTTAAGTCCTTTTAGTTGGATAGGTTTAGTTAGGGAAGCTTTTAAGGTTATTTACTCTGTGTTATATTTAGAATCCATTTATCTTACTGGCGCTGAAATGTTATTAATTTCTATAGGAAAAACTATATTCCCAAATCTTTTCATCTTAGGCATAGCTCTTAGAACTTTCAGCGCATCTAGAAAATTGGGAGGCTTACTTCTTTCAATTTCAGTTTGCACCTATTTGATTTACCCATTATTAATTATATTAACGACTTTGATAATAAACCCGACTGGTACTACGTTTGAATTTGAGGATATTAGTGAAGTATATGTAAAACAAAACACAGTAATTCCATTTCCTCTTAATTTATTCTCAAGTGTTGAAGTAATAACGAAAACAGGTTCTGTAAAGGTTCCATTCGTTTACTATAAACTTTTTGGTTTAGTTATGCCAGGAGGAATTTTTGAGAAAGCAGCAATTCTAACAATATGGATTTTTACGCAACAATTAATAATAATTTACGCAACTGTTATTTCAATAAGAGAGATTTCTGTATTTTTGGGTGGTGACATTGAAATCGCTGGGCTTTCAAGGCTCTTGTAAAGTGAAAATAGTTTTTTTGCTTCTTGCTTTAATTTCAGTTAGCTTTGCGTCTTGGTTTGATCTTTGTAAAGATAATTTGTTACCAAAGCCTACTCCTACACCAATACAAATCCAAAAAGACCAGTGGTTTCCAGTAGTAATAGTTGCAGTATTCACAGGATTTTTAGTTATCGGTATTGTTTATGGTCTAGGAAAAGCAACGGGATCGAGGGAATTAATTGCATGGGCGAGTAATAATGTTTTTCAAAACTTTGCAATTTTAATATTAGTTCTTTTAATTTATTCTTATACGAA
>JAWCDI010000046.1:0-6806 GCA_044343505.1 Candidatus Aenigmatarchaeota archaeon
TGCTTTCATTAAGGTTATGTCAAAGCTAGCATTTCCAACAGGCTTAACCTGTGAAACAATAAATTGAAAAATTGCAAACTTCAATTCCTTCAGAAATTGCTTCAAATCTTCGATGGAAATGATTGCTTTTCCCTTAGTTTTGAAATAATTCATCCAAATTTCATTTGGACATTCTATGTTTTTATCAAAGAAAACATGGTAATGCAGAAAATTGCCTGAAGTAAACCTAAGGAATGGTATGCCAAATTTATTCAAAACCTCTTCTAAATTCACAGCTAATTGATAGCAAGAATCCCATGATTTTGCATCAATATCAAAAACAAACTCATTTGCGCATAAGCTTCTTCTGATGGGATTTTGTAATTCCTTCAAAGGAAGCCATGTTTGGTTTTCATATTCTTGGCCCACCAAATCAAGGTCTTCCCTTAACAAGATGTTTATCCAATTGTTGGTGTAAGTGGTGTAGCTACATTTGCTATAATAATCCTCAGGAAATCTCAAGAAAGATATGGCCCTCTTCTCGGAAGTAGTAACGTAGTCACCTGTAGTAACCTTTTTTTCCTGTTTTTCAGGGTTACTACGGGTTACTAGGTTACTACTTGGGAAACGAGGGGTATCTTTTTTAGCATCACTACTCATCACTACATCACCACTTTGGGGAAGGTGTGACATGTGTGACAAGTGTGACAAGTTTTCTACCTGCCTACAGTTATCTACTCTTTCAAAATCGCTTGATTTGCTATCATTTTCACCTATTTTTTCAATATCCCCCTCTCTATGGCATGTAGATAACATGTCACACATGTCACACTTGTCACTCACCTCAAAACCTATTTTTTTGGATAGGGTTGTGAATTCTTCCCAAGTTATTTCCCTTTTTCTTTTCTTTCCTGTTCTTCCTGATTTTCTTATTCCCAATCTCTTAAGAATTAGGCCAAGTTTTTGTGTTGTGTATTTCCTCAAAAATTCTTTCTCCTCCATTTCCTTTAAGTCTTCCACTATTATTGATTTTAGCTTTTCCTTCAACTCGTTTGTAGTAAATTCAATAAAACTTACTGTTTCTCCTTCAATTGAAACTCTCTCCTCAAACAATGCGTTAATTGCCTGCAGGATGAGTTTTTCCTCTTTATAAACTTCTTCTTCCTTCTCTTCGACTGTCTTAAGTGCGTATTCCTCTATTCTTTTGAACAAATTTTCATCTATAAGTTTGGCAATTAGCAAAATCGAGAGCCAAATTTCACTGTATGGTGATGGAATGTTTATTTCGGTTTCTTGGAGCATTTTGAAAATTCGAGGTGCCAACAAGTACATCAACAAGTACATTTTTTCTCTTTCAGGCTTGAACAACTCAAAGAAGTAAGCATCATAGTTAAAGATGGGCGGAAACTTTTTGGTTGACCTCTCACACTTTAACTCAATGAACCTTCGCTGTAATTGAGGTTCGTTTATCGGCTCAGTTGTTGTAATTAAAACAGGAGTGAAGATAGAAAACATGTCAAGTAAAAAAACTTTTCTAAAAGGCGTTAATCTCGGAATTTTAATCCCTGATTTGTACACATGCTTTAAGATGCTTTGTATCACTTCCCTCCTTCTTCGCATGATCTCATCCCAATCATCTAGTAAAAGCGTAGGCTTAAAGCCATCGATGATTCGCGGGAGATTCGCGTCTGTAGGGTCAGCGATGCTCATTCCCTTCTTCGAAATAAAACAAAGTGCAGTGCCGAATCTACTTTTTCCGCATCCACTAACACCAATCAGAACCAACAATGGAATGGTCCCTAATATTTCGGCCCAATACGTGGATAAAGCCCAACATAGTCCTATATCAACTAGAAGTTCATTCTGTTCAATATGCAATTTTAATTTTTCTTTGAGGACATGGTAAATATTTCTTAACTCCTCTACAGGGTCATTTGGCAAATCTTTCTTCTTCATGATTTTTTCCACAACTTCTAGTGGCAATTGAGTTGGTAAGCCAGAAACACCAATTGTTTTTCTTTCGAATTGCGCTATAGTTTCCCCCAAGTCTATGTACTTTAATTCATTTAGGGGCCTCACCTCTGTTTTTTCAATACATCCATCCTTATATTCCACTTCAAAAATAAATGGCAAAATTTTTTCTTTCCTTTTTGCATTCTTTCTTTTTTTCTTTACAACAGTGAACGCGTAGAAAAGTTGTCCAAATTTTAAACTCTCATTAGTGGGAATAAAATAACCTGCATGATGCAACTTTATTCCATCGGATTTCGTCAAGTAGTAAATTGCTTTAGGCGTTTCTACTTTCACTCCCAACTCTTCATTCTCAACTAGCAATTCTTGCTTGATTAACTTGCCTTCTTCTTTAATTTCTTCTAAACTTATTTCCTCCCTTTCTGTTTCAGAGCCTAACTCATCCTTCTTTTTTTTCGGCATTGCAATCTTCCTCCTTTTCAAATCGCAAACCATGTGGTGCTGTGGCAAGCCAAAAGTTCGTATCCTCATTCGCTAAATCAGAAATGATTTCTTGTTCTACCCCTTCCCTGAGCCTTACGCCATGAAACTTCACTAAAGTAATCAGGCCTAAATTCGCCCAGATCTTCAAAATTTTTTTAGCATCTTTTTTACCAATTTTATAAAAGGAGAAAAACTCCCAGACAAAAACGAATGGAACAGTTTTCTGAAAGAGTATGTAGTCCCTTCGAATGTTTGAGTAAAACCTTCTAAACAATTCTTTTGCAAATGCCTGAATGCATTCTGGGATATTAAAATTTTCACAACTATCTTTCATTAGAACCACCCGAGTTAGTTAACCTTTCTTCTTTTACCCATTCTTTCAACAAGCGGAATATGGGGGATTCCTTTTGCAATTGTTCGAAAATTTCTTTGTTCATTACAAATCTCCTTGAAGTTTTAATCTAACGAACACAGATAGAGGGATTCCTTTAGCTTTAGCTTGTTGTTTTAGTTTTTCCTTGAATTCAGGCTCTACATGGACATAAATGAACGGTTTCTTTTCCTTTTCCATAATTATTAGTATTGTTCGAGGGGTAGGGCCCCTTCCTTCGAATTTTTTTAATGTATAGAAATTAGGAGTCTATAATTCCAATTTTCTTACGTGAGAAGTGAGAGTTTAGATTTACTTAAACGTTCAAGTAAATCTGAAAACCTCTTGTTGGAAAAATTCGATATTCGTGTAAACATTAAAAAAATTAGAGGTGCTTAAATAATGGAAGTGACATTAAATTATCATGCAAATACAATTAACAATCCCTACAGAAATTAATGAAAGAGAATTAGCTATTCTTATTCAGAAAATTAAAAAGGATAAAAAAATCTTAATTGGGGATTGGGAACTTGAAAAAGTTTTGAGGTTTGAAATCAAAGATGATGCGTCAAAACAAAACATACAACTTTCATCTAAAAAAGCAAATATTACTTTCGAAAGCGACCCTGTAGCTATTAAAATTGCTATTGAATTTCTACGTCCCTTCTTTGAACTTTTATTAGACGAAAAACCAAACCATAACTTTCTTCGATTTACAAAAATCACTCCAGAAGAATTTGTGACATATGAAAACTTTAAAATGGAAAATCCTGAAGAAACGCTCATTGACATAGTTAAGGCTTTAGGTATACCGAATAAGAACTTCTACCAGAAGCTATTAGAAGCTGTCGTAAAAAGTGGTAACATAGCTATAAAAAATTTCAAAAATTTTTTGGAAAGATATAATAATCCTTCTATCCCAAAATGTTACATTGAAATTCTAAAAATGATTTTACAATAGAAGCTCTAAATTCGTCGCCAATGATATATTGATACAGCCCCACAACATTTCTTCTAAGCTTGAAAATTGCATAATTTTCCTTTGATTTTTAATCTTAAAAATGTAATACGCTTCTCTCTTATCACCTTTCTCATGCAATCTTGGTCATTTGAGAAGCACTTTTTCATTTGATAGAAAATCAATGCAAAAAGATTTTAAAACAAGCATGTATTTCAAAACTTGAAAAGTTGGTTTTTTGCTGATGTTGAAATAAGCTTTTTTTGATAGCAAACTGAAAATTTGGAATTTATAAGCTATCAAAATTATGCTAAATGATAGTGATAGCATGACGATAACATTCAGGGAAAAGGAAGAGGATTTGAGGAATTTTGAAATCATAGAAAAAGCTTTAAAAATTAAAACAAGAACAAAAGCGATAAGGTTTGCTTTAAGAATAGCAGCAAACCTGCTTAAAGGTACTGAAGAGATCGAAGAACAGTGATTTCTCTTGTGATTACCGTTCGAGCTATTGAAAAAAGGTAGTTTTTTTAGTTTCTTTGGTTACGGAAAAGGCAGAAAAATAGGAGGGGGTAGTGGTATGATAATATAATTTGTTTCATTCAGATGACATTTACAATCAATACCTAAATAATAATTTGATGGGCATGGAGAATAACATTTACCATTACAACAAATGTTAGGAGAGGGGCAGTATTCGTCCAAAAAACCACAAGGCTCGTAGCATTTATTTTCTTTCTCGGATGCGATAGTTCCATATGGACAACAAAATCCGTATAATGCGTAATAAGAATCCTCAGCACATCCTACAGCTACATCTTCATCTAAAATATTTGTTACATCTATCGCAACAACTTTATTTTCTGTTTTATTTCCCCATGTGATAATTCCTATCAAATATCCATTTTCATCAAAAACTCCTCCACCACTTGCACCCTTGCCAGTAATTACATCACATTCTATTACCTTAAATTCTCTTCCTCTGTAAGTTAGTAGATTATCAGTTTTTCGGATTTTACCTTCTGATACTAAAAACTGAAAAATAGGTTCGCTCGATTCAAATTCAACTGTAGGATAACCTATAGCTATGATTTTATCTCCAATGCTGTAATTTTTATGCGAAAAAATAGCTGGAGTGATATTCATTTTATTTGTTTTGAATTTCAAAATTGCTAAGTCTATATTCCCTAAAAAATAGAAAATTCCTGTTGGTTGATAGATGTTTCCATCATAAGTTCTTATTGTTATTTTTTCATCTTTTGGATATAAACAATCCTTATTGAAAGCACAACTTATCACATGACGGTTTGTTAACGCAAACACATTACCTTCTCCATCATATTTGTAAATTACTCCAGAACCTGAGTATGACAATGAAAAGTATTGATGGGATAAATCGCAACATGCTGTAGCTTCGTAGTGTACAAGGATTATGGATTTTTTGATTTCTTCGATATCGTGTTTGAATATAAACACAGTTTTATCTTCATTTTTTTGATTAAACATGAGAGTATTATAGATGATGATGTAAGTGATTAGCGTTATACCGATAGAGAGTAAAATATATTTAAAAGGAAAACTTTCTTTTTTCATAGCTTATCTATCTGGTTTATCATTTAAATTTTTACCCCCTTTTTGCCATCAATTACTCTTAATTTTTCTATCTATTTAAAACTTCTCATTCCATCTCAAACAAATCTTCAACATTCCTTTCCTTAATAAACTGAACAAGAACTTTCTTGAAATTCTTATCCTTTTCAGCATAATAAACTAAGAAATCCCTGAGCAATTCTTCGAATCTTTTCCTTTGCTCATCTAGTTCAAGAACTATTTTTAAATCCAAAGGAGAACCACATTTTTTACAGAAATGGGATAAAGAAGAATTCGGTTCATTGCATTTTTGGCATATTCTCACAAGAGGCTTAGCTTCTTCCCTCTCTTTCTCTACTTTTATTCCCTTTGCTTTCAACAAAGATTCATCAACATCTTCTCCTGATAAATGAACATAAACCGAAGCCATTCCTGAATCTTTAGCCCATCCAAAATAAACTTTCAATTGCTGTTCAGTTAGTATTTTAGCCAAATGAGTAGCCCTTGCATGCCTGAAAGCATGTGGATTGCATGCTTTGTTTATCCCTGCTTTCTTAGCCAAGCCTTTCAGCATGTGATTGGCATCATCAGGAAATATCCTTTGTTGATTCTTTGGATTAATCCAAACAAAGCTTTCAGGATTTGATTTGAATGGATGAGAATCCAACCAACTTATCAAATCCTTGCTGTAATCCAAAACTCTTACTCTTCTCCATCCTGTTTTTCCAGAAACCAAAATGTAGCATCCATACTCATCGAAACTAATATCCTTTATTCTCATGTTCAAAAATTCTCCAATTCTGCAACCTGTCTCATACAAGCACAAAACAAAGGCTCTTTCCATCAAATTTTCTGCTTGATTTGCTATTAATTCAACTTCTTTCTGTGTTAAAATCTGCTCAGGAACTTTCTCATTATTTTTCTTAATCGTTGTTTTAATCCATTCAACTTCTTCAGGATATTTTCCTTCAAATTTATCAAACTTTAACCAGCGAAAATAAAATTTCAAGATTTTTTTGAAATCTGACTTTGAATTTTCAGAGTAATTAATGTTATTAAGTTTTATTATCAGTTCTTCAAGGTCTTGTTTATTAGCTTCGTTAAAATCCTTTCCAAGCAATTCCCTAAGAGTTTTCAAGAAATAAATGTATTTGCAAATCCTCCCTTTAGAATAATTATTCATTTCCAATTTTCTCACAAATTCTTTTACTTTTTCACAAGTTCTTTCGTCTATTTGCTTAATTGCCAACAATCCTTTTTCTATTCTTTTGTCATAATCGTAAAGTTCTGACATAATTTTCGACCTGTTTTGTTTGCTTATATATGCCAAATGGGAATTGTAGAAAAAGGCATGCCCCCGGCGGGAAGTTGCCTTTCTACAATTCCCATTAGCTAAAAATATGTTTGTTTTTTAAGTATTTAAATTTAAGTAACTTATAAGAGACTTAAGGAAAT
>JAWCDI010000047.1:0-6780 GCA_044343505.1 Candidatus Aenigmatarchaeota archaeon
AACACAAAAAACCAGATAAACATAACCCCGAACACAAAACCACTCACACCCAACTACAAAAAACAAACAATACAAAATAAACCAAAACTCAACTCTATGCAGGTAATACTTTCAATACTTACTCATTAGAACACACAAATTCAATTCTTTTCATCACATCATCAGAACAAGTACATCAGCTCAATTCTTACTCATTAGAACAACCATTTTATAAATCATCAATATAGCTATGAATCTTCTGATTAAATTCATAAAAATATTTATAAACCCTAAAAAACACAAATATATAAGTGTAAACACAAGAAACTCCCAAAAGGGAGTAGAAAGTTATTCTTTGTCTTCTTTATGTGATGATATATGAAGAAGATTGAGAAACTCCCAAAAGGGAGTAGAAAGGTTCAGAACATGCAGGACCAGACGTTCATTTCAGCGCTCTCGAGGCTTGAGAAACTCCCAAAAGGGAGTAGAAAGGATTATATTCGTTGGGATGAGTCAGGATTCCTCATAGGAAATGAAACTCCCAAAAGGGAGTAGAAAGTCTGCACTCATCTTTAGTAGCGGTAGAATTGTTATTACGAAACTCCCAAAAGGGAGTAGAAAGTCATTATCCATATTAACATCGTTCTTGATTCTATAAGAGAATATGAAACTCCCAAAAGGGAGTAGAAAGCTGGTGACAGGGTTATCATAACTGGAGTTGTACTAAATGAACTGGGTTTAGAGAAACTCCCAAAAGGGAGTAGAAAGGGCAAATACTTACCATCTACTGATGTCACCACAAGCTTCCACACTCTGCGAAACTCCCAAAAGGGAGTAGAAAGTGAAACTCTATGGTAGATTCAAACTAATTAGAAAAAGAGACAAGAAACTCCCAAAAGGGAGTAGAAAGTTTGAATCAGAGATACAGATAGATGAAGATACTCATAGAGAGTTAAGAAACTCCCAAAAGGGAGTAGAAAGTAAAAATTTCGCAATGCTATCAACATCGCTCTGTAACATATTTCTGGAAACTCCCAAAAGGGAGTAGAAAGCATAATCGGTAGGTACTGTAATATGATTCCAACTATGTCTCCTCTTGAAACTCCCAAAAGGGAGTAGAAAGTACAAGGACCACAACGGACATTGATAAACAGTTCCATCGGTATCTACGGAAACTCCCAAAAGGGAGTAGAAAGCCGGGGGGTGGGGTGTATTGGGGTACTGTTGCTGAGAGTGCTGCAGCTTGAAACTCCCAAAAGGGAGTAGAAAGGCAGTTGTCAATACCAAGGGATTCTCGAAATAAGCATCATCTTCAGGAAACTCCCAAAAGGGAGTAGAAAGATTTTTGTAACATTTTCTCCAATTATTAACCATTCGTCTCCCTCTATGAAACTCCCAAAAGGGAGTAGAAAGTAAAGATGTTGCCAGATGATATCAAGAAGCAATGTGAATACGGTATAGAGATGAAACTCCCAAAAGGGAGTAGAAAGCACAAAGAATATGAACAAACATGTGAACAAACATGATAAATATAAACAAGAAACTCCCAAAAGGGAGTAGAAAGTCAACTCATTGATTGATTTATTACCTTTGTTTTTTCTTCTAATTCTTTGAAACTCCCAAAAGGGAGTAGAAAGTAAATATCATCGTATCGAGTAAATGAACCAATCTTTCTCTCACATGAAACTCCCAAAAGGGAGTAGAAAGTTCTAAGATGATAGGGGGCAACCTCTTCTACACTCAATTTGTGTGGGAAACTCCCAAAAGGGAGTAGAAAGTAGTTAATGTTTTTATCATTGACACCATTGGCATGATCATAAACGAAACTCCCAAAAGGGAGTAGAAAGCTCCTACAATCAATTCTATTGGTTGTAACAGGTTTAATGAAACTCCCAAAAGGGAGTAGAAAGGTGTTTATATGGAAGCAAAAGAAAAGAATCATCAACAACACTTTTTAAGAAACTCCCAAAAGGGAGTAGAAAGTAGGTGGTATATAGTTAGCCGTAGCTATAATATCGTCCCATACGAAACTCCCAAAAGGGAGTAGAAAGGATAGAGAGTAGATATGCAATGTACATAGTGTCTGAGTATATACCCAGGAAACTCCCAAAAGGGAGTAGAAAGAAACAATAATTCCACAGACAAGCCAAGAACAAGCAGAAGCAAAACGAAACTCCCAAAAGGGAGTAGAAAGAACAATATTATTGCCAAGCCATGCAAATGCATCTCTCAGCTTCTCTGAAACTCCCAAAAGGGAGTAGAAAGGCAGTTGTTGTGGCGCTGACGGATCTATCGAGAGGTGCTAGATATAGAAACTCCCAAAAGGGAGTAGAAAGTGTTTATATACATTCCATCAGGCGTTAGGGTTGGATATATTCGAAAGAAACTCCCAAAAGGGAGTAGAAAGTTTTATTCTCGAATTGACTGTATCGAGTCTTGAGTTGATGTAATTGGAAACTCCCAAAAGGGAGTAGAAAGTTTGTCACCAATGCTTGCATACGTAACAGGTATAGTTGATCCCCACGAAACTCCCAAAAGGGAGTAGAAAGCCTTGGTGGAGGGTCTAAACATTGTCTTGCCGTTTGTTGGGTCTTTCAAGAAACTCCCAAAAGGGAGTAGAAAGCAGTTGTTATCAGCATCATCTCACCGTCTCTAGCACACGCGTTGGCGTGAAACTCCCAAAAGGGAGTAGAAAGGCTGGTGTGAGGCTGACGATGAGAGTAACAAACAGCGAATCAGGAAACTCCCAAAAGGGAGTAGAAAGCGACTTAAATCTATTAAACGCCTTAGGAACCTCACGAGAAACCTCCCACGAAACTCCCAAAAGGGAGTAGAAAGTCTATTTCCCATATTGCTTCATCCCCTATATCAATTCCTTTCCTAACTGAAACTCCCAAAAGGGAGTAGAAAGCAATAGCTTGCTCAAGAAAACTACGCATAGCCTCACCACACCAAGGAAACTCCCAAAAGGGAGTAGAAAGGCAATTCAATGGACTGCGGGCATAAATAAATGGTTATCGCTACCAAGAAACTCCCAAAAGGGAGTAGAAAGAAACTCTAACTGTTCTCGAAGCAATTCTATACGTTAGTAAATCATGAAACTCCCAAAAGGGAGTAGAAAGCGTTGATATGCTGTGAATACTTGCTCGAAGCGGGGTTCAACCCATGAAACTCCCAAAAGGGAGTAGAAAGTACATATGTATCTCTTTCTACGGGAAAGATACTTTGACACCAATTATGAAACTCCCAAAAGGGAGTAGAAAGTCTCGAGACAATAGTACAAGTTGTCAAATTCTTCTACTTTGATTATGGAAACTCCCAAAAGGGAGTAGAAAGTATTTAATTCTTATGGAGCTGCTATGCAGGTGTATAACCACATTAAAGAAACTCCCAAAAGGGAGTAGAAAGTTCGATATTGATATAATATCATCTATCACCATTAGCTTGAATGGCTGATGCGAAACTCCCAAAAGGGAGTAGAAAGGATTGATTGGCGAAGACTGTTACGTATAGCTTAGAGTAGTTAAGCATGTCTAGAAACTCCCAAAAGGGAGTAGAAAGAAACTATAGGTTGGGGTGAAAAAATGAATCAAGTTCAACTGGATATGAAACTCCCAAAAGGGAGTAGAAAGGTGAATTTTTGTTGAAGTCTGAATAGTTTCATTGCTACTCGCATAAAGAAACTCCCAAAAGGGAGTAGAAAGCGATTTTGTCTAGGGGTCTGAGGACTATGGGCATAGTTTCACCTCGGAAACTCCCAAAAGGGAGTAGAAAGGGTGTGGAGAGAGAGATTCTAGTCTCATTGATGTGGTGAAGAAGAGAAACTCCCAAAAGGGAGTAGAAAGAATTGTTAATTCCTATAATCCATCTATTACCACAACACGTTAGATAGAAACTCCCAAAAGGGAGTAGAAAGTTCGTATCTATATGTAGTACCAACGTAATTGCCGTACGGGTTTATAGGAAACTCCCAAAAGGGAGTAGAAAGCTCATAATGACAGCTTTATTTGGATCAAGGAATAATTTCTCTATGAAACTCCCAAAAGGGAGTAGAAAGTACTATCTACGAAAAGAATGGAAATTCAGTCTCTCAGAACTTGGGAAACTCCCAAAAGGGAGTAGAAAGACTGGATTTCCATAGGGATTGATCGCATCAGCATGCCATTGTACGTATAGAAACTCCAAAAAGGGAGTAGAAAGTTAAAATTGATAGCTGTTGTAGGTGCTGGTATAGCTGTTGGTTGGGGGAAACTCCCAAAAGGGAGTAGAAAGATTTTACATTCAACCAATACCATACAGCTCCACCATGTATCTTCTGAGAAACTCCCAAAAGGGAGTAGAAAGTCTCACCTTTCCACTATTACTTCTTTCGTATCTCAATACAAATAGAAACTCCAAAAAGGGAGTAGAAAGACATGAAATGAGAAAGTTCTTTGGGTTCAATGTATTTACATTGGAAACTCCCAAAAGGGAGTAGAAAGTATTAATCACGCCATCAGAACCAATATATGTAGAAGAAAACTTATAAAGTGCAACACATTCATTTTCTGCACATTTGTGGAAAATAGATGTATTTAATAACTAGCTAGGTGATTGTTTTCTCTTGGTGATACTGTTGTTGTCTGGAGATGAGATTGATGTACCAAAGGTGTATTTGTCTGCAGATGAGATTGATGTACCAAAGGTGTATATCTACACATTTTATCCAGATTATATATATACTGTTGTTTTTGGTGATCTTCTACGTATGTTGAGATACTATGTTTGGAATCTTTTTAGAGATAGATACGGTGTAAATATTTATACAGAAGAACGCTGGTCAGATGGTCAGCTTTACCTAGATATAAGGATTGATAGTAATAACAATAAGTTTGCCAAGGTTCGTGTCTCTACTTATGGAAGAATCGAGTATATATATGGTTCTATTGATAGAAAAATGCTTAGAGATATTATAGAGACTCTTGGATCTTTGGCTTATGGTGCAGCTCTAGCTCTTCTTGAGACTTTCTCACACAACCCTAGATGTGTTGATTCATGTAGTAGGTATGTTAATGAGTTGTTTAATCGTTTGCTCAGGATTGTGTATTTTCCTGTTCCTAATCTCGATGTATATAATTTTGTTAGAGATCTTGTTAATAGAGGTGGTGTTCCGTTTAGATCAACGGTTGATATTGATGAGAATATCTATAGAGAGATTAGAGAGAAAAAGAATCTTATTGAACAAAACCGTTTATATAGATTTTTTGTTAATAAGTATGAGATAGATCAAAACATATTCGCTAGATTCGTCGATGATCTTAATGGAATTTCTATAGTATTTGAGTTGCCATCCAAATCAGATGATGTAAGAATATATTTCAATATAAGTACGAACAAACCAAAGCTATATGTGTACATACTTACAGATGCTTCAAGAGATATAGATCAAGCCATTGATATAATTGGTAATTGGTACACATGCACTGTTAAAGCAATTAAAAAAGCTATCGAGGAGCTGGAGAATCTTGGAGTTGTTGATAGAGGTGTAATTAGTGTGTTGAAGGATTATCTCGAATCCTGGCTAAAGTTGATATCTATGTATAGAGATGAGATTGAGAAGAAAAAGATATTCTCATAGGTGGTGTTATAATGAGTTTTCATTTCATTGATCATAAAAAACAAGAGAAGCGGCATGCTGATCTCCTCCCCGACCTGAAAGGACGAGGTTATAAATAATGTTGTTGTTAATGAGTTTTCAATGGTTTGGAGGAGATAGTGAGAGGTATGTATTTAATAGGTGCTGAGTATATTTGATTCAACGACATCTTCTTATTGATGCTAAATAGTGCATGTCTTTGACTAGTTTGTGAATGTATTTGATACGCTCCGGTATCTCTATTCCTTTTTCATTGAAGTATTTCTCTATTTCGTTGTATAGTGTTAGAGCTTTTTCACATATCTCTTTGACTTTATTGAATTTTGGTGGTCTGCTTCTTCCAGCACACCAAGACATTTCTGCTGATGCTTCAGCCCATAGGTCTTCGAATTCGTTTATCTTTTTTCAATGTCTTTATTTATGTAGGTAAACATGTTCTCACCATATATATTTGTACAAAAGTTTTAACTTGATATAAACATATATATCAGGGGGTGTTTATGGGGTTCGAATTTGTATCGAAGACTAGGGAGGAGACTGTTCAAGTGGTTCAAAAGAGGTATGAACATCCTCTTCAGCATAATTATCGAAGCTCCCAAAAGGGAGTAGAAAGGTAAATTCTATTGATACTAGAGTTAGAGGGTCTATGGCTTTGGCTTGATGTAGAGATAGAGGTAGAGCTATTTAACTGAATAGACTAGTGATCTAGGTTGATGAGTTTTAGTGTGTGTATGTATTGGGGGACCTATCAAGACTATATAGTCTCCGGATATGTTGTTTTCTTTTAGGATATTTTCGATATTGTTTAGAGTGCATATGAATGTTTTCTGATCTCTCCATGTAGCTCTATATACAATAGCTACTTCTGTATCTTTAGAGTATCCTGCTCTAATTAGTAGATCAACGATATTGTGTATACAAGAGCTGCCTAAGTATATTGCGATTGTTGAAACATCTCTAGCTGCTTGGAGAAGTTTAGCTATATCGCCTCTAATTGGTGTTCTGCATGAAGGTCTTACTATAACTATAGTCTGGAGTTTTTCTGGTACCGTTAGAGATGTTTTTAGAACAGAAGCTGCAGCAGTCATTGCTGTTACACCGGGTATGATCTCGTAGTCTATTCCTGCTTTCTCGAGCTCACTTATCTCTTCTAGTAATGCTCCATA
>JAWCDI010000048.1:0-6682 GCA_044343505.1 Candidatus Aenigmatarchaeota archaeon
CACTTATAAGTACAGGCTGGGTTAGAGGATACTGCCGAAGAAAAATTCCAGCAATTGCTCGTAAATTCTTCATCTACTCTAACAAAATCTACCCATAAAGTTGCGTTATAGGCCCTACCTGTAGCTGTACTTGTCATGTTCGCCCTTACGTAGCGATACGTCCCGTAGACTTTCGTTAAATGGTAATTTGTATAAGTATACCCAAGCCCAGTTTGACCAACACCTGCGTTCAAGTAATCTCGATCAATGTAGGTCCATGTAGTTCCATCGTTGGAAACTGAGATATTGTAAATAACTTGAGAGGAAAAGCCTGTGTTTGTAGTTGATGTTAATTTCCCTAACCATAAAATACTGAAGTTCCCTGTACGACTTGAACCAAAATCCCAAGTCCAACTAGCGCTATAACTTGTTGTGGTGGATGCATCGTAAATACTGAAATAACCCCAATTGTTGTTGCCTGTATCGGTTGTGTTTCCTGGACTAACTTGAATAGAAGTTCCGTTTGACCAAAGAGTAGGTAAATTTGAAACCGCTGTTTTTTGGGTCCTGCAATCGCTACAATCTGAAGCTTTGCAGATGTAAAGTTTTATAGTTTCTCCAGGAGTGCTATTTGTACAAGAAGGACAAGAAAACGTTACTACTTGTCCACCTTGCTGAGGATCTGGTGAATCTGAAACAGAAGGTGGAGATGGGGTTGGAGTTGCTGCAAAAACTATTTCACCAAAATTTGAAAAGTTGATAGCGTAAACTATGAGAAAAGTCAAAAACAAGAGCAAAACCCAAATTTTTTGCAATTTTCTCATATCCCCTATTTATTTTTTAGTCTGTAAACAAAATAAATTTGAGTATTTTCTATTTTCTCCACCAACTCATAATTTCTCGATACGAAATCCTTGAATTTTTGGCTAGAAAGATAATATTCTTTCCCAAAATTAGCTTCGATTAAAATCTTAGGCTTTTCTTCATTCAATATCTCAATCACTTTTTCTTCACCCTCAAAAATAATATGAGATAAGTATGAATCAAAAAAATTACCGCTTATTTTCCTTCCTGTGATGAATGATAGGTAATTTGTAATCACAGGCTCTCCGAATATTTTTTCATCTTCCTCAGTTTCATTCTTTATCAAACTTTCAAAAATCTTGAAGGTTTTGGAGTGATGTGGGTTGAGGTAAAAATCAATAGTTTTTGAATTTGAAATTAATGAAAGAAGGACTATGGTTAAGAGTGAAAATCTTATTAAAAAATCTCTTGAAATGTTAAAGCTTCTAGCTGTACAGATAGCGTAAAGAGGGAGTGAGATCAAAAAATAATGGTAAAAGAATAAGTTGAAAAAAAGTAATATTACTAAGTCTGTTGTTAAAGCAGTTAAAGATAGGAATAACAGTTTTCTGTCTTTTTCTCTGAATGAAATGAAAATTGTGAATATGGCCAAGAAAAAAGTGAAGAAGCCAATACTCCAATATTGCATTGGATTTGCATCTTTCACACCAAGCTTTGAGGTTAAATGGTATTCAAAAGTTTGTTGGAAGTAAAATCCTTTAAAAATTACTAAGAGAGACAGAAAAATGGGTGAAGAAATTGAAATGAAAAATTTTAAAAAATGGGAAATTTTTCCTTTTTTTAGATGAATCGTTAGGAGGAGGAATGGAAGATATAGTAAAGCTATGTATCTTGTGAAAATCGCCGCAACAAAAAATAAAGAAGATTTGAAAACTTTGTTTTTCAGTACAAGATAAAAAGAAATCAAGAAGAAGAGTAAAGATTCCCACATACCGTAACCTATAAGTGAAAAAGAGATGAAAGCTGGAAATATTGAAAAAATCACAGCCGCTACAAATCCTGTTTTCTCATCGTATAGATTTTTTGAAATCAAGTATACCATTAAAATACAAAGAGATGATGTTAAAAGGGTAAAAATTTTTCCGGTCATAAAAAAAGCCCCAAAAATTTTGAATAAAGAAGCGAGTAAAAGAATTTGAAGGGGTGGATGGGCGAAGAAAAAATCTTTGTACGGAAGTAAACCTTCTACAAGATTTTTTGCAACGTTGAAGTAAAAATTTTCATCCGAAAAAGTTGGATGTAGGAAGAAAATTCTTGAAAAAACTAGGGAAAAAATTAGAATTATAACTCCTTTGTTCCATGCAGAAATTTTACTCATGTTTTTTTCCCAATTCTAAGTTTCTTGAATAAATCGCTTAAAAGGTTTTTGAAGAAAAATAGCGGTAAAGAGAAGATCAACAAAGAGAGAAAAGGTTTGTGCTCATAGACTTTTTCACATTTGAACCCGCAAGGTTGTTGTGAAATTCTTATGTCTATATCGTAAAAATATCCATTCAAAAGTTCTTCCAGAATTCTACTCCTAGGCCCATATTTTAAGAATTGTGGGAGGTAATGGTCAAAGATTGGGTTGTAAAGTATTTTGAAACTGTTTTGATCTTTGAGCCAATTTTCTCTTACATCCATAGAACTCCAATCGTAAGCGTAATCTTCAGCGAAATTGAGTCCTAGGACGTTGAAGAAAATGGAAACTGTAGCCAATATGAAGAAAATTTTTCTAACTTTTTCCTTTAATCCGATCAAGTAGATAACTGGTATGAATAAGAAAGGTGTTATCGGTAAAAAATATCTTTCACCGAAACAAAATCCACCCCACCATACCCTTCTCATTGAAATAGCTAGGGTGAATGAGAATAACAAGAAAAATGAGAAAAATGTCTCCAAATTATATTTCTTCCTCATTATGAATAAACCAGGAATCGAAAGGATAAGAACGCTGTGATAAAAGAAAAATCCTCTGTAGGGATAAAACAACAACCTCAACATTATAAATGGGTTCGGTTTGGCCTCTAGGTGTAAAATTCGAATTATTTGATCGAAATCGAAAATGGAAAATTTCTTAATTTGTAAAGAATGTTGAGATATTTCGTAAGCTTGGGTGAAAATGTTTTTATCCACGTAACTACTGGCAAAAATCAAAGGATTACCGAAATTTAAGTAATTGTAAACCATTAAAGGGATTGTAGCTAGTAGAAAAGCTGGAAATATGAATTTAAAGAGTTTTCCCTTTTTGAAAAGAGAATAAAAGAGGAAAAGAAATGCGAATAATAGCAAGAGATGATCTACAACAACTGCAAAACCTAAGAATATTCCAGATAAAAACATTTTTTTCCAATCGTCGTTGAAGAAAAAAATGTAAAAAGAGAGGAAAGCGAAGAAAGTTGCAGTAGCGTGATTCATGAAATGGAGTGAATAAGGAAATTGTAATGTTCCGAGAGCATAAACAACAGTTACCAAAATCTTCAATTTTTCTCCTTCTATGAAAATTGAGGAGAATTTATAAATCAACACAACTGTTAAAGAAGAAAAAAGCACGGATGAAAATGTGGTTAGTAAGATCATTGAGTAATAATTGAAAACACCCAACTCAACGTACCAATAAATTTTCTCATTTCCAGAAAAATCAACGTAAAATTTTCTTGGGTTGAAGTTGTATTTCTCCTTTATTTCAGAAGGTAAAAAAGAGTATATTTTTGACCAAAGTGCGTAGACTGGTTGAGAGATCAAAGCAAGGCCAGGGTCTTTATCCGAGTAATAATGTTGGTTGAAGAAAGACCTGTCTCCAGTTGTGTTGTGAAAAGAGTCTATTTCAAATCTACTTTCTTCTGCTATAGCTTTTGTTAAAGCAAGGTGAGACTGTTCATTCCAACCGTACCAATGAATGAAGAAAAAGTATAGAATGAAAACGCAAAAGAAAATCTTAATTTCGTTCTTCATAATAATTTATTGGAATTTAGTTAAATTCAATAAGATTTTACAAAAATCTCCTGCTTTCATTTCTTCCGGCAATTCAACCTTCTTATTAACTATTATAAAACCTTTCCTTTCTGGTGCTATTCCTATTATTCTTCTTAAAACGAAATCTCTTAAATCGTAAGTTTTATTAGAAAAAGAAATTCTATCATCTTTTAGAACTAAAGAAACATTCCTTTTCAAAATTATTCCAGTTTCAAACTCTTCAACCATGAAAATTTTTTGGTTAGATGGTAATAAACGTGAATCATCAAAAATTCTCTTCAATTTTTCTTTAATGGTTGGAAAATCTTTTTCTTTAATGAAAATCTTCAATTCCTGGTCCAAACCTTCTTCAAGCGTGTAAGCTATAGTTTTTGAAAAATCTATTTCACCTCTAAAATCAAATTTAAGTAATCCCACTTCTTTCAAAATTTTATTCACATCTATTTTATCCACAATTTTTGGTGGGAATAGTTCTTCAACTCCCCTATTAGAAACGATAATTATTATTTTATTTGGTTTGTTTAGATCTCCTACAAAATCATCGAATTCTATGAAATATTTTTCAATCACTTTTCCATACTTATCTTTTTCTTTTTCGCTCACGTAACTTTCAAATTTTTCTGGATGAGCGTATATCCAAAAATATTGCTGAATCCTTAAAGGGGAGGAAAGAACGAGAAAAGAAATTTTTGGCTTGAATTTCTCCCTTAAGAAGAAGAATTCCCTTGCTTTTTTATCGAGAAGATAAAATTCATAAACTAAATCCTTTTCAGCTTTATTCTGGGGTAACATTATTTTTAACCAATAAACTTTTCTGAAAAATTCTGTTACCGGATTTTTGAAAAGTAGTAAAGCTTTTGAATCGTACATTTCCTCAGGCCATTCTTTTTTTCCTTCTAACTCATCGGGAATTAGAAAAACTCCTTTATCATCTACATTTGGCCAATAAAGAGTTCCAAAACTTATGTTCCTTTTTTTCAATTCATTCCATAAAGAATTTTCACCACATTTAACTAGATCATTCCATGCTGAATAAGAGTCTTTCAAGTTTGTAGAAAAAGTAGAAAAAGTACCTCCAGAAACAATCTTCTCAATATTATGGAGTTTTTTTTCTTCAATCAATGAACGAAAAGTTTCGTAATCTCCACCATCTATGCCTATCACCAAAATCTCTTCTTGGGGTGAGTGAAAAAGGAATTTGTAAAAAAATGGATAGAGGAATAGGTAAAAAAAGATTGCTGAAGAAATTGCTACTATAAACAAATTTTTAAACACCATAATTTTGTTTTTAAAAGATAAGGATTTATTTTCTATGGTATAAGATTTTCTTATGTTGAAACATTTGAAAAGGATTTACTCTTCAAGGGGCCTCATACTGAGGTTGGCTTTTACCGACTTGAAGATAAGGTATGCTGGTTCTTACTTAGGTGTACTCTGGTCTTTACTTGAACCCTTGCTCATAATTTTAGTTTATTCCATAATTTTCCCCACCATTCTAAAAGTAGATTTCTTGGAATGGTTTCTATTTTTTATATGCGGTTTAATCCCTTTCAGGTTTTTCAAAAAGAGTGTGATGGAGATGGTAACATGTTTAGTCGATTACTCCAACATACTTGAAAAATCTAGGATTAATGCAGAAAATATAGTTTACTCAAAAGCTCTCTCAACCACAATTTCTTTCCTCATAGAACTTTCTATAATTTTTCTGCTAGTTATCATTTTCATACCACCATCCCCATTCATCTTCCTTTTACCCTTCATCGTTATGATAAATATTTTGTTGAATTTGGGTTTTGGTATGTATTTTTCACCCATTTACCCAAGGATGAGGGATATAAACTACATTCTTTCTGTTATTTTTGAAGCCCTCATGTTCTTAACTCCTATTGTTTACAGGATTGAACATATACCAAGCCTTTACAGAGGAGTTTACATGTTGAACCCTATAGCAAGGATGATATATGTTTATCAATCGATCTTTCTTCATTCTTCTCCAAAATTTGTTGAATATTTTTCAATACCACAAGAGTTGGTATTGTTGTTCTTATTCTCTTTAGTGATATTTATTATTGGGTATAAAAAATTTGAAAAAGAAAAGGAAATTAGTTTGGAGTGGGTTTGATGGTTGTACAACTCAAAAATGTTTGGAAAGAATTCGTACTTGAAAGGGAGAAGGAAATGACTCTTAAAGAAAGAGTCGTTAATTTAAATAAAAGGAAGAAAGAAGAAAAAATTTTGGCTTTGAAGGATATCAACTTGGTTGTTGAAAGTGGTGAATGTTTCGGAATTCTTGGTAAAAATGGGTCGGGAAAAACAACCCTCTTAAAAATAATCGCTGGAATACTTAAACCAACCAAGGGATTTGTTGAAGTTAATGGAAAAATAATTCCAATACTTACTTTAGGGTTGGGATTCCAAAAGGAATTAACAGCGAAAGAAAATGTATACCTTTATGCCTCTGTACTTGGAATGAGTAAAAAAGAAATAGATGAGAAATATGAAGAAATAGTTAAATTTTCTGAATTAGAAAGGGTTATGGATGTTAAACTTAAAAATTTTTCTGATGGTATGGTGATGAGGTTGTCTTTCTCTGTAGCATTTCACGTAGATGCCGACATCATACTCATAGACGAAATTTTAGCTGTCGGTGATGCATCTTTTCAAATGAAATGTTTGGAAAAAATCAAAGAGTTAAAAGAAAGTGGTAAAACTATCATCATGGTATCACAAACAACAGCAGAAATAAGAAGATTTTGTGATAGAGCTTTAATTCTCGATAAAGGTGAAATCGTTTTTTGTGGTAAAGCTTCTGAAGTTTGTGAGAAATATGAAGAAATTATAGAAAGTGAGAGGTTGGAAAGATACAATGGAATTGTGAGTAAGG
>JAWCDI010000005.1:0-18881 GCA_044343505.1 Candidatus Aenigmatarchaeota archaeon
AAAATCTCTTCTCTCTTATGGTTTCTCTGATTTTTTTGATCAATTTCTCAAAATCGAAAATGCGAAATAGAAAACTTCCAGCGTTGTTGTAAGCAATGTTGGTTTGTACCTGCGTCCAGTAATAAGTTTTTACCTTGTTAACCTCTCGCAAGATTTTATTCCTGAGGTTATCGTCCATTTTCCATCAATTTACTCTTTTCGCGACCGTTAAATTTATAAATATATTATTACAATTTTATTACGGTTTACATGTACAAAATAATCGATCTTTTTGGAGGTTGCGGGGGCTTGAGCCTGGGCTTCAAGAAAGCAGGATTTGACGTAATAGCAGGATTCGATATAAATGATGCTGCGCTTCAAACTTACAAGGAAAATATAGGGAAGGCGTACAAGCTAGATTTGAGCAAGGCCACTCCCGCAGATATCCTGAACCTTGCGAGAGTGGAAGAAATCGATGGCATTGTAGGAGGACCTCCGTGTGAAGGATTTTCTCTGGCCAACATTCGGCGCAAGATCGGCGATCCTAGAAATATGCTGGTGTTCAAGTTTGCCGGTTTGATTAAAGAGATCCAACCAACGTTTTTCGTAATGGAAAACGTTGTCGGCCTCACGAATTTGGGTGGGGGTTTTTTCGTAAATGAACTTAGGAAGAGATTCAAGGAAGCGGGTTATGAGGTTAAGTGGAGTATATTGAACTCTGCCGATTACGGCGTGCCACAATTTAGAAGGCGAGTTATTTTTATCGGCATTAAACGAGGTGAAGGACTTCCGGATCATCCAAAACCCACTCATTATCCAAGATCCTCCTTGGGCGAGAAACATTACGTCACCGTATGGGAGGCTATTTCAGACCTTCCTGAACCTACCGAAGACGGGGAGGTGGAATTGATTTCCGAACCATCCAACGAGTATCAAAAAATGATCCGAAACGGTGCCAAGAAAACGACATCACACTTCAAGACTCATCATTCCAGGGAAATAGAAGAGAAGTTAAAAAGGTTGAGATTCAATGAATCCTTGTATCCGAAATTCAAGCACAGTTGGGTTAGGTTAAATCCGAAAGAACCAGCACCGACTTTCAAGGAAAATCACAATGCTCCCGCTGTGCATCCATTTCAACCTAGAGTCATAACTCCGCGAGAAGGTGCTAGGATACAAAGCTTTCCAGATACCTTTGTATTTTGTGGAACGAAAAGCCAACAGCTAGTCCAAATAGGAGACGCCGTGCCACCCTTGATGGCTCTTGCCATAGCAAGAAAAGTGAGGCAGATTCTCGATGGGACAGAATAAAATGCAAGATGTTTCTGCTATCGTAAATTTTCTCAAAAACTGGTACAAAAAATTCGGGAGGCGCGAGTTATGGTGGAGAAGAACCAAGTTAACTCCATACAAAGTATTCGTCATAGAAACTTTTCTTTGGAAGACTAGAGTAAACAGTGTTAAGAATGCCGCTAGAGAGTTCTTGCTAGAATTTCCTGATATAAATTCCTTGGCCAAATCATCTCCAAAGTACCTAGAAAGCAAATTCTCCAATTTAGGGCTTCAAAAGAGAAGAAGCACGCTATTAGTGAAGGCAGCAAACTACATTGTTCAAAGGTGTGGTGGCGAATTCCCTAAAACCTACGAGGAACTCGTTCGAATCCCAGGTGTAGGGCAGTACCTCGCAAATGCTATTCTATGCTTTGGGTTTGGGCAACCGACTATACCCGTCGACGTTAACGTGAAGAAGGCGCTTGAAAATCTTTTTGGAACGAGAATAAAAAATATTAGGAAGATTGACGGAGATGTTAAAAAAATTTTGAAAAAAATCGGGGAAGCTTGGGGGGACTTCAAGGAAGCCGCTTGGTGCCTCATAGATTTCGGTTCCCACCTTTCACTTTCAAAAGATGGTCGATCGAAAATCAACAAGACGATTCGAGACCGTTAGCGATTTCTTCGAATTCTATTTTGCCTTCAGAAATTTCGTAGTTTAATAACAGAGGAGCGGTTCCAAGTGTTGACTCGAATTTATTTAAGAGACCTTTCGGAATCCTACCTCTAATATCCTTTCCTATCAAAACTGGTTGTACCTCCAACACCTCAGTCGAAGGAATACCTGATAGGTTTAACTTCATCAGCGTGAAAAAAATGTACGAGTATCTTCTCAATTCTTGAATCGCCTCCAACAAATCGTTTCCCCTTAAGATCTTTTTTTTAAGTTCAAAAATGTATAATTTCGTTCCACGGTCTGACCGTCCAAAAATAAGAAAATCTGCATTTGCGCCGGAAACCGTACAGGGCACGTAATTTGAAAACCATACTAGGTCTCTCACATCAAGAATTTCTAAAAGGTTCGGATCTTTATCGATATTCAAAGAAAGCCAGGCTTCCAACACTTTTTCCACCAAGACTTCGTCCCCCCTTCTCGATGGTAGCTTGAAGATATCGACCTCTCCCGGTGATCTGGGAATTATTCTTATTAGTTCTGGTTTTTCTTCCACGTCATTTTCTTCAAGCACCCGAGAAAACCATTCAACAGATAATTGAACCAACGACCCGTCCGCAGGATACTTCTCATTTTTGCTCGGCAAGTGCATCTCGACTTCTTCCCTCGTCCAAAATCTGCTCTTCTTTACGTAATCTTCTACCGTGGCAGCCGCCTCGCTCAGAATTCTCGAACCATTTGGTGGCAACGTTACAAGACTTTTACCACGCCTCAAGGATTTTTTACTCGCGATGGTCCACAAATACTGAGAAAATCTAGGATCCGAAAAAATCAAATCGGCCGGCACGACCACTTTCCACAAGGTTTCTGGTGCTATTAATGCCCTAAAAGGATAATTAATTCCCGAAACGTTTTCTAATGTTTTGGGGTGGAAGAATACCGTAGCGTCGCTCGAAAAGTTCCTCACGCCACAAGTTCCGAAAAACAATTCTCCATATTCTTCTTCATAAAGCCAAAACAATGTTTTCGTACCTGAACGGAGAGAAAGTATGTCGGACAACAAATCCCAAATGGTTTTGTACCACTTCTCTCCCAGGAAGCCGCTTTCGCTTTCTCTCATAACTCCTGTCGCCAGAAATCCGAATTTCATATGGGTTTGCAAGGTCCGCCTCGTAACCATAAAAGCCTTGTCAACTGTCAATTCGTTCATAATTAAGGTTGGTTTTTCTTTGGTTTTATATTTAATTACTGTTTACTTACGATGATGTTACAATTTATATGTACGGGCTTAATTTATAATTATGGCAAGAAGGGATGACTGGTACACGATTGCTTACGTCGCGTCAAGCAAGTATAGAACTGAAATCCTAAAACTTCTGAAAGATCGCCCGAAATCCCCAAGCGAGATGAGTAAGTTGTTGAAGTGTCCCTTGAGTAGGGTGAGCGAAGCCTTGAGAAGTCTTGAAAGAATGAAATTAATAACTTGCTTGACTCCTCGAATTCAGAAGGGCAAAATCTACAAAATTACCGAGATGGGCATCGAAATTTTGAAAAGAATCGAGACGTAAGAAAATTGCAAGAAACGCATCGAACGTTTGTAAGGATTTCGCTCCCAAACAAGTGATAGAAACGCGCATCCTTCCTCAACAACTGATAAAATTAGAGGATCAAAAAAGTATTCTCAACCTTTCAACAGAATCGAGTAGTTTGAGTCTGAATTTAACTCCTTTTAAAATCTCTCTAGTTGGTTCTTCTATGGCAAAGTATCTTATCGAGAAAACATTTTTCAAATCTTCTTCGGTAAAGCTTCCTTTCGTTTTCCACCTTCTTGTCGAAACTTTAAAAGCTAATCCGAATGCTTTGAGTTTAAGCAAAATATCAACCAAAATGTGAATCGGAATTTCTATGCTCAACTGTTTTTCGATGCTTTCTTGAAGCGATTTGACAGATTTTGCCCTCTTGTTTAGAGAGTAGAGGATAAAGCAGAGTGGCTTGATCCTTTCTTCATAGCTTAATTGCCAGATGCTAATTACCCTCCTTAACTTCAGGTTTTGGTTTTTCGTCTTCGATCACCAATTCTTTCCTTATTTTCTCAACTTCTTCAACACTCTGTTTCAATTCCCTGATGAACTTGTTGGTAACTCTAGAATGTTTCGTTATTAAGTGAACGAGCCTGTCCAACTTTATTTTGAATTCCTTCAAGTACATGGGATCTTTCAGTTTTTTCCTGTATTCCGAGTAAGGATTCTTGTAAACAACTCGATACTCCATGGGTTTGGATTCTATTTCCTTTACCTCTTGCAACAGATACTCCAAAAACTCTCTGAACCTCTCGATTCTAACTTTCGTTTCTCTTGGATAGTGCAGAGTTACTAGCCCATTGGTTATGTATACACATGCAAGGGTTCTATCATTCGAACCTTCTTTCAGTCTATATTCTATGCGCCCTTACATTACAAATCACCTCCTAACTAAAATCTATCCAACTAATTATCGCCTTGCTCAAGGCTATTTTGTTTAGCTTTGTCCTTTCAACTTCCTTACCATTTTGGATCTTAACCATCTCAACATCCCTGAGATAAACGAAATCCCTTCCTTTCCTGTGCAGTATTCCCTTGTAAACATAGTAACTTCCATCTTCAAGGAATCTCGTTGCAACTTTTATCATCGTGCCTTGGAACTCATCAAAATAATCAGGAATGTTCTGCTTTGGTTTTGTTGAATTCATACCACCACCTCCACCCAATTGTTTTTATCAAAAATCTTTTCCTTGATTATGCTTTCAAAAATTGGAAGGAAATCAGTTCTCACTACCACGAAACCAGAAGTCCTTCCGAAACAACAATATTTCAATATCCTGCTTTTGCTTTCCTGCATTATTTTATCAACGAAATCGTAAAGCATCTTGCGAGTTTCATCCTTCAAATCATAACCCATGTGCCAAAAATCATAAGAGATCATGATCCACTTTGGATTCCTTTTAATCCAAAGCTTAGGTTTGTTGTATTCTTCCATTGCAAATCACCTTTCAATCAATAAGCTAATAAAAGAGGGGTATCGCCTATTTTGTGGTGAAGTAGTGAAGAGAAGTGAAGTTACTTTTCTTCTTTCTGCTTCACTACACTTCTTCACCACAAATTACACGGAGGGGTATCTTTTTACTCATTTTTATCCTCCTCATTGAAACAATCTTCACATAAGTGAGAACCTTTTTCGTCCTTATATGTGAGGTATTTTTCACTACCACAATACGCACATTTACCGAAATGAGGTTCTTTCAGTTTTGCAAAGTGTTTTGGCTTTTCCAGCATTTTTAGGAAGAGAATACCTTTACTTGTAAGCTTAACACCATAGTGCTGCGATGTTTCAACTAGGCTATATTTCCTTAACGGCTTGTAATGCTCTTTTATACTTCTATCACTTAGCCCCATAATTGACGCTAATTCAGGGCTTTTCTTCGCTCCATTGACAAGTTGCCTGAGGATTTGCAATTCAGTTTCACTTAAAGATTCTTTTATTTCAAGAAATTCCTCCTCTGTAAGTTCGTGTTGTTCCCTAGCTTTGAAAATAAAAGCGTCATAGTCAATTTTCGTAATCATTTCTTCGATAAAACCTTTAGCCATTTCGATAATGCTCCTTTCTCACTTCAACGTATTCAAAATCCCCATTTGAATCAAAAACAACTGAATGTCTCAAACATGCGAAAGCAACAGAAATCCTTGTCAAAGTGTCTCTTATACCAGAATGAATCAAGGGATAATCCGAAGAAACCTATGCGAACAATTCCTTACTAAAATTAATTATTCCTTCTTTTGCGTCCTCCGTGAATTTGATTTGTTCAGGCTTTAGATTCCATACCCAATATACATGCTTTTTGAATACCTCGATAGGAATAGGTCTTTCCTTAGGTTTGGCTTCTGCTATCAAATCACCAGGAACATCCTCCAAACAAAATGGCACGAAAATATCCCATCTTGTGAGATCAACGGGATCTTGAAAGGCGCTCGTATCCATCAGAGCCTGCATTTTATAGTAGTAGTGCTTCATTGGAGGTCTTCGAGGGTTTATTGTGGCTATGATTCTAACTCTCGCAAGTCTTTCGCCAGAAACAAGCCTTTGAACTTTAACTGTCTGTTGTTCTAATACTTCCCGCATTTCTTCGATTTCTTGTGAAGAAATCGAATGTATACCGTCAATGAATACGAATTTCTTGTCATTGAGTGGCAAAGCCCCCCAGATTATGGTTCGGCTATCGGTATCAATGTTATAAGTAAGTCCTGCTCTTGAAGAAGTCTCACCTAATACCATCTCACCGATTTTGTAAAATTGGTGGGTTATATCTTTTCCAAGTTCACTCTTGCCTACTTTGGTGTCCCCTATCCAAATTGTTCTCAGGTACCCTCTTATTTTCCTCGAATTGAAAATATCGAAGATTTCGCAGGGAGAGTGTAAAGTTAACAAAACAGAAAGCTTTTCAAAGTTTCTGCTAACAATGTGAGGCGCAATTTGATTCTCTACTACCTTATCAAACTCTAGATTGTTTTTGAAGTACTTCAAAAATTGTTGATGATCTTCTTTTGTGATTTTTAAAGCAGAAAATTCTTCTTCGAGAGGTCTCACTTCGAAAGAGGCGAGTTCAATTTCATTGGTTCTGAAATTCCTTAAAACATAACCAATAACTTCAACTCTCTTTATATCTCCCTTTGGTATCCCGAAATAATACATTCTCCATGTTTTTGAAGATAAACTCTGATATTCTGCCTCACAAAAAGCCTCTATTTGTTCAGGGAGTTCTTTTAAAAATAGTATAGAGTAATCAGTTAATCTTCCATCTTCAAAGTTTATAGCAATGTTCGGATTATCACAATCACATTTGAAACCATATCGAGATAACTTAACTCCCCCTGTTGATAATTTTTCATAAAATATTTCCACATAATTTTCTAAGTTAATTTCTGCTATCCTATTCCTGCAATTTTTGCAGTAAACAACAGCCTCAGTTTCTATTGCTTTCCCCACCACTTCACCCACAACCAAAGCTTTGAATCTAATCTTCTGCCCTATCAAAGAAGCGGAAATTTTGGAAAGTTTCGTCTCAAGTGGATACTCTCTATCATAATCTTCAATTATTGAAATTTCCACCTCGGTTAAGTTCATTTCTTTCTTTGCTAATTCAATTGCTTCAAACTCAGAATAGCCGAGGTTTTTGTATTCTACAACTTTGTTGTTAAAAAGTTCAATCAGCTGTTGCGATTCAAAATCGATTTCCCCGTTATTTCTATCCATCTTTTTCACCCCTTTAAAACCCTTTCAACTTCTTCTCTGAGTTGAAAATAAAGCCTATCCCTTTCTTCAGGCGAATTTTCCACAAGGCTAATGCCATGGAATTTGCGAATTTTGCACAAATTTTTCTCTTGCCAAATCTTGAGAATTAACTTTTTTTCTTCTTTTCCGATTTTAAGCCAAGAGAAGAAAGAGTTAAGATAAGCGAATGGAATGATTTTATCCCTTAACTTGTAAGGTAGAGGCAAAGTCCTGTGAAACCTTTCAAAAATCTCTAAGGCAAAGGCCTCAAATGTTGGATTTTTTGACCCTTCAAAACTATCATTCATTAAGATCACCTCTTTCTTCCTCTAACCAATCTTTAACTAAAGCAAACAGTGGAGATTCTGCCAATCTTTCTAAAACTTCACCTTTCATCCATTTCTACCTTGTAATAAGTTAAAATGATATGCCTAAGCAACTCGGCTTTTTTCAAGCCTGTTTGTTTGCACTCACCCTCTAAGAGTGTGTTCAATTCCTCAGGGATTTTAAAAACAATTATTGGCATAATAACATATTAGTCTTTTAGGTATATAAAGCTTTCGGATACTTAACTCATTGTTGGGATAATTAACTTTAAATAGTTAAAAGTATAATATATCATCATGGCAATGAAATTCACCCACATCTTGGAAAAACCACTACCTTCGAGAGCTTACTTTTTCATCTTACTTTACAGCAAAGGAAAAGAACCTCTAACAGGCTATAAAATAGCAAAAGAGGTTTATGGAAAAGAGGGATTTTACTCTCCTGTTAAAATTTACCAAACACTGAAAGAACTCAAAAATCAGAACCTCATTTTTGAAGAAGAAACTGTAATCAAAGGGAAAAAAGCAAAAATAATCAAACCCAACTTGTTTGAATTTTTGAAAGTTCTGAATGAAAGGAGATTGCCTCAAGAATATCGGTTAACAGAAGGAGAAATCAAAATACTTGCTGATTGGTTAGGGAAAAAAGATTTGAGCAAAATTTTGAGTATGCATGTAGAAGGAGGAGAAGAACTTACAGGTTTAATAAGAAAAGAAATAGAAAAAACCATGAATGTGTTAGATGCTGTTTCAATGATCTTGAAATCTGGTGTTGTGTACACAGAAAAGCTTACTGAAAAGAAAGTTAGTGAAAAATCTCTTATCGAAATTATTGAGAAAATATTTCCTGATTTTGTAAACATAATCGAGTTCTACACTCCAAAATTACCATCAAACATTTCTGAAAAATTGAAGCATTTAGTAGTTCCATCACCTATCGATTATTTGCTTGAATTCGGAAAGATAACAAGTGATATATTTTCAAAACTTTTCACTAAGCAGTGAACTTCTGGACGCAAATCACTAATCATCTTGGTGGTTGCACAACTGAAATTATTATCAAGAGTATTGCAATTGCTATCAACAGTGGAATCAATTCCAAAAGTGTTGCACTGATTCCTGTGAGATTGCTCGCACTAATTGCTTGTTGAATTGTTGGAATAACTACTGAAACACCTATTAAAATCACTATCATCAATCCAACAAAAACTCCCACCAAGTTTGCAAATCCTTTCTTCATTTTCACTGCCAATTATTATTTACCTCGAACTGTTTTAAATACACTAACCCCTTCCAAACAAATCTTCTGCTTTTCTCTCCTTGATAAACTGAACAAGAACTTTCTTGAAATTCTTATCTTTTTCAGCATAATAAACCAAGAAATCCCTTAGCAATTCTTCAAACCTTTTCCTCTGCTCATCTAACTCAAGAACTATCTTCAAATCCAAAGGAGAACCACATTTCTTGCAGAAGTGGGATAAAGAAGAATTAGGTTCATTGCATTTCTGGCAAATTCTTACAAAAGGCTTAACTTCTTCCCTTTCTTTTTCTACTTTTATTCCCTTTGCTTTCAACAAAGATTCATCAACATCTTCTCCCGATAAATGAACATAAACAGAAGCCATTCCTGAATCTTTTGCCCATCCAAAATAAACTTTCAACTGCTGTTCAGTTAATATTTTGGCCAAATGAGTAGCCCTTGCATGCCTGAATGCATGGGGATTGCATGCTTTTGCTATTCCTGCTTTCTTAGCCAAGCCTTTCAGCATGTGATTGGCATCATCAGGAAATATCCTTTGTTGATTCTTTGGGTTTATCCAAACAAAGCTTTCAGGATTTGATTTGAATGGATGAGAATCCAACCAACTTATCAAATCCTTGCTGTAATCCAAAACCCTTACTCTTCTCCATCCTGTTTTTCCAGAAACCAAAATATAGCATCCATATTGATCAAAGCTTATATCTTTAATTCTCATGTTCAAAAATTCTCCGATCCTGCAACCTGTTTCATACAAGCACAAAACAAAGGCCTTTTCCATCGAATTTTCCGCTTGATTAGCTATCAATTCAACTTCTTTCTGAGTTAAAATCTGCTCAGGAACTTTCTCGTTGTTTTTCTTGATTGTTGTTTTAATCCATTCTACTTCTTCAGGATATTTCCCATCAAGCTTTCCAAACTTAAGCCACCTCATGTAAAATTTCAAAATTTTCTTGAAATCCGATTTTGAAGCTTCAGAATAGTTATTGTTGTTAAGCTTTATCACCAATTCTTCAACATCTTGTTTTTTAACTTCACTAAAATCTTTTCCAAACAACTCTCTGAGAGTTTTCAAGAAATAAATGTACTTGTAAATCCTACCTTTTGAATAATTGTTAGTTTCCAACTTCCTCACAAACTCCTTCACTTTTTCATAAGTTCTTTCATCTATTTGTTTAATTGCCAACAATCCCCTTTCTATTCCTTTCTCATAACCATAAAGTTCAGGCATGATTTTAGCCTTGTTTTGATTGCTTATAAAAGCCAAATGGAAATTGAAGAAATAAACATGCCCCCACTGAGAACATGCTTTTCTTCAATTCCCACAGGCTAATTTATTGTTGTTTTTTAACTATTTATGTTTTATCTTTGCTGTGAAAATCACATTCACAAAAGTGGAATTTTGTGAAAAATGGCTATTTTTATTCACTAAACTCGAAATTTTGATACATTTTTATAATTTATTTTATTAGGCTAAAAATTGTTTCGGCAAAACCTCAATCACTGCTTAGCTGAAATCAACCCAACTGATTATTGCCTTGTTTAAAGCAATTTTCACAAACTTTGATTTTTCTGTTTCTTTTCCGTTTGAAATCCTAACTATTTCTCCATCTCTCAAGTAAATGAAATCCCTTCCTTTCCTGTGCAAAATTCCTTTGTAAACATAGTAGCTTCCATCTTCAAGGAATCTTGTAGCAACTTTTATCATCGTGCCTTGAAACTCATCGAAGTAATCGGGAATACTTTGCTTTGGTTTTGTTGGATTCATATCATCACCTCCACCCAATTGTTTTTATCAAAAATCTTTTCCTTGATTATGCTTTCAAAGATTGGAAGGAAATCAGTTCTCACTACCACGAAACCAGAAGTCCTTCCGAAACAACAGTATTTCAAGATCCTGCTTTTGCTTTCCTGCACTATTTTATCAACGAAATCGTAAAGCACCTTGCGAGTTTCATCCTTCAAATCATAACCCATGTGCCAAAAATCATAAGAGATTATGCTCCACTTTGGATTCTTTTTAATCCAAAGCTTAGGTTTGTTGGATTCTTCCATTACAAATCACCTTTCAATCAATAAGCTAATAAAAGAGGGGTATCGCCTATTTCGTGGTGAAGTAGTGAAGTGTGGTGAAGCAGAAAGAAGAAAAATAACTTCACTTCTCTTCACTACTTCACCACAAATTACACGGAGGGGTATCTTTTTACTCATTTTTATCCTCCTCATTGAAACAATCTTCACATAAGTGAGAACCTTTTTCGTCCTTATATGTGAGGTATTTTTCATTACCACAATACGCACATTTACCGAAATGAGGTTCTTTCAGTTTTGCAAAATGTTTTGGCTTTTCCAGCATTTTTAGGAAGAGGATACCCTTACTTGTAAGCTTAACGCCATAATGCTGTGATGTTTCAACAAGGCTGTATTTCCTTAATGGCTTGTAATGCTCTTTTATACTTCTATCACTCAATCCAATAATTGAAGCCAATTCAGGACTTTTCTTTGTTCCATTAACAAGTTGCCTAAGAATTTCCAACTCAGTTTCAGTTAAAGATTCTCTTATTTCGAAAAATTCCTCTTCTGTAAGTTCGTGCTGTTCCTTAGTTTTGAAAACAAAAGCATCGTAATCAATTTTCCCAACCATTTCCTCAATAAATCCTTTAGCCATTTCAACATGCTCCTTTCTCACTTCAACATATTCAAAATCCCCATTTGAATCAAAAACAACTGAGTGCCTCAAACATGCGAAAGAAACAGCTAACCTTGTTAGAACATCTCTTATACCAGAATGAATCAACGGGTATTCAGAGGAAACCCATGCGAATAATTCCTTACTAAAATTAATTATTCCCTCTTTTGCGTCCTCTGTGAATTTAATTTGCTCAGGTTTTAAACTCCACACCCAATACACATGCTTTTTGAATACTTCAACAGGAATAGGCCTTTCCTTAGGCTTGGCTTCTGCTATTAAATCACCAGGAACATCCTCCAAACAAAATGGCACGAAAATATCCCATCTTGTGAGATCAACAGGATCTTGAAAAACATTCGTATCCATCAGAGCCTGCATTTTATAGTAATAGTGCTTCATCGGAGGTTTTCGTGGGTTTATTGTGGCTATAATTCTAACTCTCGCAAACTTTTCACCTGAAACAAGCCTTTGAACTTTAACTGTTTGTTGTTCTAATACTTCCCGCATCTCTTCCATTTCTTGCGAGGAAATCGAATGTATACCATCAATGAACACGAACTTCTTATCATTAAGTGGCAAAGCCCCCCAGATTATGGTTCGGCTATCGGTATCAATGTTATAAGTAAGTCCTGCTCTGCTTGAAGTTTCACCGAATACCATTTCACCGATTTTGTAAAATTGGTAGGTTATATCTTTTCCAAGTTCACTCTTGCCTACTTTGGTGTCCCCTATCCAAATTGTTCTTAGGCACCCTCTTATTTTCCTCGAATTGAAGATATCGAAGATTTCGCAGGGAGAGTGTAAAGTTAACAAAACAGAAAGCTTTTCAAAGTTTCTGCTAACAATGTGAGGCGCAATTTGATTCTCTACTACCTTATCAAACTCTAAATTGTTCTTGAAGTACTTCAAAAATTGTTGATGATCTTCTTTTGTGATTTTTAAAGCAGAAAATTCTTCTTCGAGAGGTCTCACTTCGAAAGAGGCGAGTTCAATTTCATTGGTTCTGAAATTCCTTAAAACATAACCAATAACTTCAACTCTCTTTATATCTCCCTTTGGTATCCCGAAATAATACATTCTCCATGTTTTTGAAGATAAACTCTGATATTCTGCCTCACAAAAAGCCTCTATTTGTTCAGGGAGTTCTTTTAAAAATAATATAGAGTAATCAGTTAATCTTCCATCTTCAAAGTTTATAGCAATGTTCGGATTATCACAATCACATTTGAAACCATATCGAGATAACTTAACTCCCCCTGTTGATAATTTTTCATAAAATATTTCCACATGATTTTCTAAGTTAATTTCTGCTATCCTATTCCTGCAATTTTTGCAGTAAACAACAGCCTCAGTTTCTATTGCTTTCCCCACCACTTCACCCACAACCAAAGCTTTGAATCTAATCTTCTGCCCTATCAAAGAAGCGGAAATTTTGGAAAGTTTCGTCTCAAGTGGATACTCTCTATCATAATCTTCAATTATTGAAATTTCCACCTCGGTTAAGTTCATTTCTTTCTTTGCTAATTCAATTGCTTCAAACTCAGAATAGCCGAGGTTTTTGTATTCTACAACTTTGTTGTTAAAAAGTTCAATCAGCTGTTGCGATTCAAAATCGATTTCCCCGTTATTTCTATCCATCTTTTTCACCCCTTTAAAACCCTTTCAACTTCTTCTCTGAGTTGAAAATAAAGCCTATCCCTTTCTTCAGGCGAATTTTCCACAAGGCTAATGCCATGGAATTTGCGAATTTTGCACAAATTTTTCTCTTGCCAAATCTTGAGAATTAACTTTTTTTCTTCTTTTCCGATTTTAAGCCAAGAGAAGAAAGAGTTAAGATAAGCGAATGGAATGATTTTATCCCTTAACTTGTAAGGTAGAGGCAAAGTCCTGTGAAACCTTTCAAAAATCTCTAAGGCAAAGGCCTCAAATGTTGGATTTTTTGACCCTTCAAAACTATCATTCATTAAGATCACCTCTTTCTTCCTCTAACCAATCTTTAACTAAAGCAAACAGTGGAGATTCTGCCAATCTTTCTAAAACTTCACCTTTCATCCATTTCTACCTTGTAATAAGTTAAAATGATATGCCTAAGCAACTCGGCTTTTTTCAAGCCTGTTTGTTTGCACTCACCCTCTAAGAGTGTGTTCAATTCCTCAGGGATTTTAAAAACAATTATTGGCATAATAACATATTAGTCTTTTAGGTATATAAAGCTTTCGGATACTTAACTCATTGTTGGGATAATTAACTTTAAATAGTTAAAAGTATAATATATCATCATGGCAATGAAATTCACCCACATCTTGGAAAAACCACTACCTTCGAGAGCTTACTTTTTCATCTTACTTTACAGCAAAGGAAAAGAACCTCTAACAGGCTATAAAATAGCAAAAGAGGTTTATGGAAAAGAGGGATTTTACTCTCCTGTTAAAATTTACCAAACACTGAAAGAACTCAAAAATCAGAACCTCATTTTTGAAGAAGAAACTGTAATCAAAGGGAAAAAAGCAAAAATAATCAAACCCAACTTGTTTGAATTTTTGAAAGTTCTGAATGAAAGGAGATTGCCTCAAGAATATCGGTTAACAGAAGGAGAAATCAAAATACTTGCTGATTGGTTAGGGAAAAAAGATTTGAGCAAAATTTTGAGTATGCATGTAGAAGGAGGAGAAGAACTTACAGGTTTAATAAGAAAAGAAATAGAAAAAACCATGAATGTGTTAGATGCTGTTTCAATGATCTTGAAATCTGGTGTTGTGTACACAGAAAAGCTTACTGAAAAGAAAGTTAGTGAAAAATCTCTTATCGAAATTATTGAGAAAATATTTCCTGATTTTGTAAACATAATCGAGTTCTACACTCCAAAATTACCATCAAACATTTCTGAAAAATTGAAGCATTTAGTAGTTCCATCACCTATCGATTATTTGCTTGAATTCGGAAAGATAACAAGTGATATATTTTCAAAACTTTTCACTAAGCAGTGAACTTCTGGACGCAAATCACTAATCATCTTGGTGGTTGCACAACTGAAATTATTATCAAGAGTATTGCAATTGCTATCAACAGTGGAATCAATTCCAAAAGTGTTGCACTGATTCCTGTGAGATTGCTCGCACTAATTGCTTGTTGAATTGTTGGAATAACTACTGAAACACCTATTAAAATCACTATCATCAATCCAACAAAAACTCCCACCAAGTTTGCAAATCCTTTCTTCATTTTCACTGCCAATTATTATTTACCTCGAACTGTTTTAAATACACTAACCCCTTCCAAACAAATCTTCTGCTTTTCTCTCCTTGATAAACTGAACAAGAACTTTCTTGAAATTCTTATCTTTTTCAGCATAATAAACCAAGAAATCCCTTAGCAATTCTTCAAACCTTTTCCTCTGCTCATCTAACTCAAGAACTATCTTCAAATCCAAAGGAGAACCACATTTCTTGCAGAAGTGGGATAAAGAAGAATTAGGTTCATTGCATTTCTGGCAAATTCTTACAAAAGGCTTAACTTCTTCCCTTTCTTTTTCTACTTTTATTCCCTTTGCTTTCAACAAAGATTCATCAACATCTTCTCCCGATAAATGAACATAAACAGAAGCCATTCCTGAATCTTTTGCCCATCCAAAATAAACTTTCAACTGCTGTTCAGTTAATATTTTGGCCAAATGAGTAGCCCTTGCATGCCTGAATGCATGGGGATTGCATGCTTTTGCTATTCCTGCTTTCTTAGCCAAGCCTTTCAGCATGTGATTGGCATCATCAGGAAATATCCTTTGTTGATTCTTTGGGTTTATCCAAACAAAGCTTTCAGGATTTGATTTGAATGGATGAGAATCCAACCAACTTATCAAATCCTTGCTGTAATCCAAAACCCTTACTCTTCTCCATCCTGTTTTTCCAGAAACCAAAATATAGCATCCATATTGATCAAAGCTTATATCTTTAATTCTCATGTTCAAAAATTCTCCGATCCTGCAACCTGTTTCATACAAGCACAAAACAAAGGCCTTTTCCATCGAATTTTCCGCTTGATTAGCTATCAATTCAACTTCTTTCTGAGTTAAAATCTGCTCAGGAACTTTCTCGTTGTTTTTCTTGATTGTTGTTTTAATCCATTCTACTTCTTCAGGATATTTCCCATCAAGCTTTCCAAACTTAAGCCACCTCATGTAAAATTTCAAAATTTTCTTGAAATCCGATTTTGAAGCTTCAGAATAGTTATTGTTGTTAAGCTTTATCACCAATTCTTCAACATCTTGTTTTTTAACTTCACTAAAATCTTTTCCAAACAACTCTCTGAGAGTTTTCAAGAAATAAATGTACTTGTAAATCCTACCTTTTGAATAATTGTTAGTTTCCAACTTCCTCACAAACTCCTTCACTTTTTCATAAGTTCTTTCATCTATTTGTTTAATTGCCAACAATCCCCTTTCTATTCCTTTCTCATAACCATAAAGTTCAGGCATGATTTTAGCCTTGTTTTGATTGCTTATAAAAGCCAAATGGGAATTGAAGAAATAAGCATGCCCCCACTGAGAACATGCTTTTCTTCAATTCCCACAGGCTAATTTATTGTTGTTTTTTAACTATTTATGCTTTATCTTTGCTGTGAAAATCACATTCACAAAAGTGGAATTTTGTGAAAAATGGCTATTTTTATTCACTAAACTCGAAATTTTGATACATTTTTATAATTTATTTTATTAGGCTAAAAATTGTTTCGGCAAAACCTCAATCACTGCTTAGCTGAAATCAACCCAACTGATTATTGCCTTGTTTAAAGCAATTTTCACAAACTTTGATTTTTCTGTTTCTTTTCCATTTGAAATCCTAACTATTTCTCCATCTCTCAAGTAAATAAAATCCCTTCCTTTCCTGTGCAAAATTCCCTTGTAAACATAATAACTTCCATCTTCAAGGAATCTTGTAGCAACTTTTATCATCGTGCCTTGAAACTCATCGAAGTAATCGGGAATACTTTGCTTAGTTTTTCCATTCATCCTTAATCACCAATCCTCCTCTTCTTCAAAATCTTCTTCTGAATTTTCCCAATCTTCCCAATCCTCCTCATCTTCTTCAATCTTCAATTTTCATCACCTCCTTTTTGTTTACCATGGTTTTGAGCAATCTTTTTTATTTCATCAACATCAGAAAACCACTCCATCAAGTTGTTTTTGCTCAGTGGTTTCAACCCTTTTCTTGCAACATATCTTGCTTTTGTTTTTATGTATCTAAGCAAAGAATTTTCACTCAAGCTTCTTTTGTTGATTCTGATCGGTTCTATTTCATGAGATTTCAATGCCCAATTGTAGCACAATCCTGTGGCTTGCTCTTCATCCAAACCTTTAATGTTGATCAAGTAAGGTAGAACAACTAAGTCAATTAGTCTTTTCCTGCCATCTGAGAAAGTTCTGCTCAAGATCTGCTCAATCCATTTTATTTCAGTTTTGTTTGCTGTTTTAATAATTGGTTTCACAATTTTGGTTTCCTGCTTCTTGATATATTCACTGTAAACATAATAAAGTAGCTCCTCAGGGATTTGCCAATGCTCTATTTTATCAGGCAAAACAACATCTTTTGCTCCAACTTTTGGTTGCGATTTAGGTAATTCAAACAAGAGGGATTTGTAATAGTTCGTCTCTTCATGCTTTGCTCCTTCCATTCTGATTAAATGCCTTTCTGCTTTCATCAAGGCTAAATCAAAGCTTGCATTTTCAACAGGTTTAACTTGATCAACTATGAACTGAAAGATGGCAAGCCTTAACTCCCTCAAGAATTGTTTCAAATCTTCGATGGAAATGATTGTTTTTCCCTTAGTTTTGAAATAATCTTTCCAAATCTCTGTTGGGCATTCTACTGTTTTATCAAAGAAAACATGATAGTGAAGGAAATTACCTGAAGTAAACCTAAGGAATGGTATGCCGAATTTGTTTAAAACCTCTTCCAAATTCACAGCTAATTGATAGCAAGAATCCCAAAATTTTGCATCAATATCAAAAACAAACTCATTCGCGCATAAGGATCTTCTGATAGGATTTTGTAATTCCTTCAAAGGAAGCCATGTTTGATTTCCATATTCTTGACCTACCAAATCAGGATCTTCCCTTAGCAATGTGTTTATCCATCCCTGATTTAGGGAATGAGTTATAGTTAAAATTCCCATTCTTCCCACCTGCAATTGCTACACAGATGATTTCCCTTAGAGTCTATCCACTCAACAAAGGTATTCTTACCACAGTAAGAGCATTTACCATGATAACCCTCAGGAAGTCTCAGGAAAGATATACCCCCCTTCTCGGAAGTAGTCACGTAGTCACCTGTAGTAACCTTTTTTTCCTGTTTTTCAGGGTTACTACGGGTTACTAGGTTACTACTTGGGAAACAAGGGGTATCTTTTCCATCCAATTTTTTGAGGAATAAAATACCTTTCACTGTTATCTTAGCACCAAATCCTTGTGAAGTTTCTATGAGGTTGAATTTTCGTAAAACGGGGTAATGGTTTTCCTTCAATTTAGTGGCGGAAATACCCACAACAGAAGCTAGTTGGGGAGAACTTTTAGGCCCGCTCGTTAATTCCCTCAAAATTTGAATATCACTTTCCTTCAGATTTTGCTTTATTTCCTCAACTTCCTCATCACTTATCTCAAGTTGATCTCTCAATCGATACACGAAAGCATCATAATCAATGCGTTGAATCATTTCCTCAATAAATTCTTTTGCTTTAACCACGTGCTCTTCCTTAACTTCCACATATTCGAGATCTTCCGAAATAGAATGATACAAACAAGCAAATGCTACCGAAAGTCTAGTAAGAGTATCTCGCACACCAGCATGAATAAGGGGATAATTAGATGAAACCCATTTATACAATTCTTTTGAAAATTCAACAATTCTCTCTTTGGCAGTTTCTGAATATCTAATTTTGTTTGCATCCAAACTCCAAGCCCACAACACATGTTTTTTAAAAATCTCAACAGGTATGGGCCTCTCTTTCGGTTTTGCCTCTGCAATCAAATCACCAGGGACATCCTCCAAAGTAAATGGAACAAAGATATCCCAGCGGGTTAGATCAATCGGATCACTAAACACTCTTGTGTCCATTAAAGCTTTCATCTTGTAGTAATAATTCTTCATAGGCGGATTTCTTGGATTAAGAGTTGCGATTAACCTCACTCTTGCTAACCTCTCACCAGAAACTGATCTTGATACTTTAACTATTTCTTGTTCTAATACTTCTCTCATCTGTTCTATCTCTTCTTCCGTAATAGTATGAACTCCATCGATAAACAGGAATTTTCTATCATTAAGAGGAATCACCCCCCATATGATTGTTCTACTATCAGTATCAATAGTATACGTTAAGCCCGCCCTT
>JAWCDI010000049.1:0-6634 GCA_044343505.1 Candidatus Aenigmatarchaeota archaeon
TCATGTAATCTTAAGGTCTTGGCTATCTCTACAGGATACATCGATCTCGATGCCAACAAGTTCAATATCTTCCATCTCGTAGTGTTCAACAAAGCTTTCAAAGATTTTGGATTATTGAACATCAATATTTCTTTAGCGTAAATCTTATCTTTCTCTTCGTTCAATATAATTTTCATTTTTTCACCACTAATATTCAATTTTATAATGGTTAATAAATTTTTTAAGCTCAAAATGGATTTTGCGTTTTCCTATTTAAAACTATTTTAAAAAATTTTAAAGTGGTAAAGTGAAAGTGTTTTGTAGTATTTTTAAGAGAGTTGCTTCAAATTAATAAAAGATGTGTGGTATCGTAGGTTATCTTGGTAAGAAAAATGCCGCTCCGATAATTTTAGATAGTTTGAGAAAATTGGAGTACAGGGGATACGATTCGGCTGGCATGGCTATTTTAACTAAACAAGGTTTAAAAATAAAAAAAGATGTTGGAAAGGTGGATGAAGTTCATTCAAGGCTTAATTTCCTTGAAGATGAGGGAAACGTAGCAATCGGTCATACAAGGTGGGCAACCCATGGTGGAGTTACAAGAGAAAATGCACATCCCCACGTTTCCAACGATGGTAAAATAGTTGTTGTTCATAACGGTATAATAGAAAATTTTCAAGAACAACGTGAATTCTTAGAATCACAAGGTTTCAAATTTTATTCCCAGACCGACACAGAAGTTATACCTAATCTAATTCAATACTACATGAAAAAAGGTAATGATTTTTTCGAAGCTGTGAAACGTTCTTTAGGGCATTTAGAAGGACAGTATGCTATAGTCGCCATGCATGTGGATGAAAAAGTTTTGATGGCCGTTAGAAAAGAAGCACCACTCGTTATAGGCGTTGGCAACGAGGAATATTTCGTAGCTTCTGATATACCAGCTTTCCTAGATTATACTAAAAATGTTATTTTTCTCGAAGAGAAGGATATAGCCACCATAAGCGAAAATAGTTTGAAAATTTTCAACGTTGTGAAAAATTCTTTCGTGGAGAGACCGATAATTTCAGTGGATTGGGATGCGGAGCAGGCTAAGAAAGGGGAGTTTGACCATTTCTTCATGAAAGAAATAGTTGAACAAGCTGAAGTGATATCAAGGTTGGCGAGATTAGATGATAGCATAATCAAAGATGTTTCTAACGAAATAAGAAAAGCTAAAGGCACTTACATAGTTGGTTGTGGTTCTGCCGCACATGCTTGTATGCATGGTGTTTACTTATTCTCAAAAATAGCCAAAACTCATGTTAATTTTTGTTTAGCCTCAGAATTCCCACATTTCGTCCATTTCTTAACACCTGAAAGTTTAGTCATAGCTGTATCTCAAAGCGGTGAAACTGCTGATACTCTAGCCGCTATAAGAGCTGCGAAATCTGCTGGAGCGAAAGTTATCTCCATAACCAATGTGATGGGTTCTTCCCTCATGAGGGAGTCTGACAAATCGATACTACAAAGAGCTGGCCCTGAAATATGTGTTGTTTCTACCAAAGCCTATACATCACAACTTGCAATACTATATTTATTGGCATGTGAATTAGCTGGTAAACTGGAAGAAGGAAAAGAAAAAGTTAAAGAGTTGGGCAGATATATTTACTACCTAACCTCTATAAACATGAGAAATTTCTTGAAACAACTCGCTGAAAAACTGAAAGATGTTGAACATTTGTATTTAATAGGAAGAGGTTTACAATATCCAACCGCCCTTGAAGCAGCACTGAAGATAAAAGAAGTTTCTTACATACATGCAGAAGCTTACGCTGGTGGTGAGTTAAAACACGGCACCATAGCGTTGATCGAAAAAGACACACCTTGCATAGTGTTCACTTCAGAAGAAAATGGAAAAGAGATAATAAGCAATGCTATGGAGTTGAAAGCAAGAGGAGCTTACATAATTGGAGTTGGTCCTAAGAATAATGAAGTCTTTGATTTCTTCATAAAAGTGAGGGAAGCTGGAGAACTTAATTCAATTTGTCAAGTGATTCCGATGCAAATATTAGCTTATCAACTCGCTGTTTTAAGGGGATGTGATCCTGACAAACCTCGCAACTTGGCTAAATCAGTCGTTGTTAAATAGAATTTAAAGTTGGGGATAGTATTTCAAAGAAAGAAGATGTTTTGATAAAAAGAATGAGAAAAAATGATGTAGGAATAGTTGCGAAATTAGCTTCGATGTGTTTCAGTGGTTTGAAAGATATAAGGAAAGCAAGGAAATGGGTAAACTGTAATTTCAAAGCTTTTCCAAGGATGCAATACTTCGTCGCTAAAAAAAGTGGAAAAATTCTGGGTTACATACTTTGGGTAGAAAAGGGTGGTTTTAGGAAAGAGGCTGTAATGGAGCTGGAACAAATAGCTGTACATCCAAACTACAGAGGGATGGGAATTGGCACAAAACTAATAAAAGAATCTCTTCATGAAATTGAAGAATTCCTCGAGAGAAGAGGTTCTAGCCTTAAAATCGTGGAGGTCACAACAAGGTACGACAACCGAGCGAAAAAATTTTATGAAAAAGTGCTTGGAGCGAAAAAAGAAGCTGTTTTGAAGAACTTTTTCAGAGGGGATGAAATCATAATGATTGTGAGATTCGATGAGTAAAATTTTTCCTTTCAATTCAAATTAAATCTCTGAATTTCTCGCTCAACTTAATCTTATTAGTTTTTCCATATTTCTCTTTCAAAACTACTCCCCTTTTCATCAAGTTTTCAATTGTCCTAAAAGTTTTAACTTTTCCCATCGATCTAGAAATCTTGCTCTGTAAAACTTCACCTTTATTCTCTATTATCATTTTAATAACATTTTTCTCCTCACTTGGTAGCATTTCAAGCAAATTGTAAAAAAATCCTTCTTTTTTCTCCTCACTCTCTTCTAATTTAATAAAAGTTAAATAGTAAGTTAAAGATCCTACGAAAACTCCAAGTGAAGCAAAGGCTGGAACTAGCACCGGCAACGGAATTGGACAAAATCCGCGCTCAGTAATTTGTGACTGAACATAAAGTGTTGTAATAGAAACCAGAAAAATGAAACCAGTGGTAATAGTTGTTCCAAGTATAACTTTTCTCCCCAATTTCATGGTTTCACATTTTGTAACCAATATTTAAATAAGGTTTCACACTATTAAAATCTATGGATTTAAAAGTTATTTTACGAGATTTTAGAGTGGTGAAAGGAAAGGAGCAGTTGGAAAAAGCTTTTGTGAATTACTACTCTAACCTAGAAAAATGTTTTAAAAATATAGATTTAAAGGGGTTGAAAGAAAGAATTAAAAAGATCAGGGAAAATTCTTTGAAAAATTTGGATGTTTTGAAAAAGAAAGCGATGGAAAATTTGAGTTCGCAAGGAATTAATGTTTATGAGGCCGAAACATCAGAAGAAGCATGTGAGATAGTCTTACGATTAATACCAAAAGGTGTGAAAGTTGTAAAAGCCAAGTCGAACGTGATAAATGAAATTGGTCTAGTTGAAAAATTTGAAGGAAGGAATGAAGTTGTTGAAACTGATTGTGGTGATTTTCTAGTGAATTTATGTGGAGAAATGGCATCGCATCCTGTCACACCAGCCATACACATAACCCTTAACGAAATAGTCAAAAGAATAAGAGAAAATTTCAAGGTTGATGTGGAAGAAGATCCAAAAGCTGTGGTTGAATGGGTAAAGAGATATTTGAAACAAAAAATCCTTGAAGCTGAGGTTGGTTTAACAGGAGCAAACGTTATTTCAGCTGATGGGGGAATTTTCATCCTAGAAAATGAAGGTAATATTTCTCTTGTTTCCAGATTACCAGAGAAACATGTAATAATTACTGGAATTGATAAAATAGTTGAGAGTTTGGAAGATGCTTTATTGATATGTAAAGTTTTATCTATCTGGGGTACGGGTAGCACTTTACCGACTTACATCAACATAATCTCTTCACCAAGCAAAACAGCTGATGTGGAAAAAGAAATAGTCTACGGTGCTCATGGACCAAAAGAAATTCATTTGATTCTATTGGATAATGGAAGGAGTAAAATCATAGAGGAAGGTTTTACAGAACTTCTTCAATGTATAAATTGTGGATCTTGTTTATACTTTTGTCCTGTGTACAGGCAAATTTTGTATAATTATGGCTTGAATTATTTCGGAGCACGTGGTGTTGGTGTGGTAGCTTTTCAACAAAATTTGGAAAAAGCTGTTGAAAGAGGTTTGTATTATTGCACAACTTGTAGATCTTGTAAAGAAAATTGCCCGCTCGAATTAGATTTACCCGAATTGGTGAGAAAGTTAAGGAATAAGGCTGTAGAAAAAGGGTTGGAAACTTTAACGAATAAGAAAATGATAGAAAACGTGATCACTTATGGTAATCCGTTTGGTGAAATTGTGGAGGGTAAAATACCAAAAGAGCTATTTTGTTGTTAGGTGAGAAAATGAAGGATCTATTGTTTTTATTCTCGCTTTTCCTATTAACCATTTCAATTATTCATGCACAAGAAACTGGATACGATAATAAAATTGAAGAAGTCGTGAAGAATTGTATGAATTGTAGTTTTTGTCCTGATGGAAAAGAAGTAGGAATGGGGAAAATATGTATTTATTTTTTCTGGGGCAAAGGATGTCCACATTGTAACGAAGAAAAAATATTCTTGAGAGAGCTTGAGAACAAGTATCCGAATTTAGAAGTTTATGAATTTGAAGTCTACTACAATAAAACAAACGCCGATTTTTGGGAAGAAATTTGTAGGAAATACGATATTCAACCAATAGCGGTTCCCATGACTTTCATCGGAGAAAAAGTGTTCGTAGGTTTTGTGAGAACCGAAGCGAAAAAAGTTGGAAGTGAAGATTATAGAACTGTTTTGTTTTTAACTGTAGGTTTTGTCGTAATTTTGTCAACTTTCATTCTCAAAAAATTAAGGAAGGTGAAAAAATGGGGAAAAAATTGATGTCATTCTTTTTACTCATTTTACCAATAGCTCTTACACAAGAATTTTCCCACCCTTTTTTAGGTAGAATAGAAGATATGCCTTTACTAGCTCTCGGTATTTTTTTGGGTCTTGTTGATGGTATTTTCAATCCTTGTGCTTTATCGGTCTTATTTTTCATGGCAGCCTACATGTTGAGTTTAGGCTCGAGGAAAAAGCTACTTTTAATCGGAATTTCTTATTCTATCATGGTATTCCTCGTTTACTTCACTTTCCTCTATTTATTAACTCATGGTATATCTTTAGTAACAAAATATCTGGGATATGTTCAAGTGATGAGGTATGTAGTGGGTGGAATTGTTTTGTTACTTGCATTCATCGAAATAAAAGATTTTTTTTACGAAAAATGGATTTCTTTAAAAATTCCAAAGTTTTTTACACCATATATAGAAAAGTTGGTTAAAGCTTCCACACTTCCAGCAGCCTTAATACTTGGGTTACTAGTCAGTCTTGTTGAAATTCCTTGTGCAGGAGGTTTTCCTTTTGTTTATGCAGGGATTCTGAGTAAAAGCGTTTCTGGAATTCCTCTGTTTTTCTACTCGGTTTTATACACTTTCTTCTTTATACTTCCTTTAATTGTTTTAACACTGATTTTTTACTTCGGTATTACAAAAGTTGAAGAAGCGGAGAAAAAGAGGATCGGTTTAAGAAGATATATGAGATTGATCGCTGGCTTTCTTCTATTAATATTCGGTTTATTTTTCATCATGGGGTGGATATGATGTTGTTCGGAAATGTTTTGTATTATCCTGGATGCATGTCAAAGTTTGTTGTTAAAAATCTAAAAGAAAATTACGAGAAGATTTTAAGGAAAATTGGTATAGATTTTATAGAACTTAAGGATTTGGAAGTTTGTTGTGGTTCCCCTGTTTTGAACTCAGGTTATTTCAAAGAATTTGAAGATCTGGTGAAGAAAAATTTTTCAGTTTTCAAGGAACATTCTGTAAAGAAAATAATAACAGGATGTCCCGCTTGTTATAAAACTTTCAAAAAAGAGTATCCAAAATTTTTGAAATTCGACATAAAAATCGAGCATGTTACTCAAACTATATTGGAAGGTTTGGAAAAGAAAAAATTGAAGTTAAGGAAAATTGGTGATGAGAGGGTAACTTATCATGACCCGTGCCATCTGGGTCGTTATTCTGGAATCTACGAAGAACCAAGGAAAATAATAGAAAAGTTGGGATTTGATTTGATTGAAATGGAATTCTCTAAAGAGAAAGCTTTTTGTTGTGGTGGTGGGGGAGGGGTTAGAAGTAATTATCCTGAATTGGCTGAAGAAATGGCAAGAGAGAGGATAAAACAAGCTGAAAAAACAGGTGCAAAAATCTTGATCACAACTTGTCCTCTCTGCTACTTTTGTTTTAAAGAATTTAGTGAAAAAATTGAAGTTTTTGAAATTTCTGAAATGATCGTGAAATCTTTAGAAATTTAAATTTCTGCTAAACTTTTCGCTATAATTTTTCCAAACTCATTCGCTGCCTCTGGACCTTTCGCTGTTATTATTTTTCATCTGCTGTAACAAGTTCTCCTGTATACTTAGCTCCCTTGGCTTCTAAATTGCTAGCTTCACTAGGCCAAGAAGTTGCACGCTTTCCTTCAAGAATTCCAGCATTAGCCAAAATAGAGGGGGCTATACAAAT
>JAWCDI010000050.1:0-6614 GCA_044343505.1 Candidatus Aenigmatarchaeota archaeon
GAAAATAAAAAATTAAGACAATAAAGAACTTTTGTGAAAAAGGATTAAATGATATACATATAATAAAGCCTAGTAGGTCAACATTTTTCAAAACTAAAATTCTATTAATTTTTTTACCCACTCTCTAAGCGTTATCACTCCTTCTTCTTCTTTAATTAATCCTCTCTCTTCAAGTTCTGCAAGCTCAATACCTCTATACATTAAGTATTCCTTGACTAAATATTTTGGCATTGGATTCTTTAACATTTTTAATATTTCTATATAATTTGGATCAATAATAACTGGCAATAATGGAATTGTGACTGTCTCTTTAAAAGACTCATGTATATAATAGACTTGATCAGCAAAAGCCAGACTTGCAGCCATTACTATGAATGTTGATTCTGGCTTAAAACCAGCTGTTGCATTTACAAAAATTCTAAATCCTTGAGCTTTCTTTTCCTTTATAATTCCAACTACCTTATCTATAATTTCAATTAAACCTTCTTCAAAATGTAAAATTCCTTTTCCAATACCTTTTAATTTTATTGGCTGTTGAACTTTAAAACCTCTTTCATTAAGATGATGATAAATAATATTTGTACATAGCCAACTAGTTCCAGTATCTGTAGAATATAAATATATCTCAATTTTTGAAGGATTCTGCATTTTAAAATCAATAAACCTGTAGAATGCATTGAGCTCTGCACTAGCTTCTTTAGGCATTGAATTCACATAGTTTAATAATTTTTCAAAGACTTCATTTCCTCTATAAGCCAAGGCCTCTATTTTTCTTTGTTTTTCATCCTCGGGATCCAGCATGTACCAATCCTTCATTTTATACTTCTTTACAAAATCTTCTTTTTCAAAAGAAACAAAATTTCTTAGTATTGATGTTCCTACTGATATTAAGTGTAAATACATAAATCAAGATAACTCTAGAATTTTTAAAATACTTTTCGACTTATGATATCTTTATAATAGACTAGAATCTCTATGAATTTTGACAATTTCTTATTAATATTTTGGTATATGGCTTTCTATAACAACTTCTTTCAATTCTCTTCACGAGATTCTTATTTCATCGAAGTTGATCGGCACGATTAGTGAATTACTTTCAATTCTCTTCACGAGATTCGTATTATCAGAGATAGGTAAATGTATAGCTAAACAAGTTCTTGCTTTCAATTCTCTTCACGAGATTCTGAATACAAAGTAACCCTCTACGAGCATGAGAGACTACTGACTTTCAATTCTCTTCACGAGATTCTTAAAATTGTAAGATCTACTTCAGATATCTTAATCTTGCTTTGACTCTTTCAATTCTCTTCACGAGATTCTATCGATGAAAAGTTACCACATGAATTGTTTAAACAATGTCCTTTCAATTCTCTTCACGAGATTCTCTGCCATAATAGGCCCCTACCTACCTTCTTCTTCGTTTTCTTTCAATTCTCTTCACGAGATTCCTAATAATGTGTATTGCAAACAATATGATAAATGCATATAAAACTTTCAATTCTCTTCACGAGATTCCGTGAGCTCGGACTCGGTGCTTATCTGCCCGTATGTGACTTTCAATTCTCTTCACGAGATTCGGTGATAGAATTCATGAAAAAGTAAAAGTTTTTGGCAACTTTCAATTCTCTTCACGAGATTCAGCATATCCAACAAGAGAATGGAAAATAGTAGAAAAAGCTCCTTTCAATTCTCTTCACGAGATTCTTTCCAACACCATGATTATCGTTTAAAAGCCGAAGTTCCTTTCAATTCTCTTCACGAGATTCCCCAAACAATTCCTTTGCGTGCCGCCTCATTCCTCACAACTTTCAATTCTCTTCACGAGATTCAAGTAGCCGGTATTTTGACAAAAAACAATGTTTCAGGTTCCTTTCAATTCTCTTCACGAGATTGAGAGTGAGAAAAGAGAGGGGGGTGTGCGAGCTCTCACCTTTCAATTCTCTTCACGAGATTCATGGCAGTTAGGGGTAGTGATGAAAGGACTGTTGAAAAACTTTCAATTCTCTTCACGAGATTCAATTTTACTAAATCCAGAGAATGAATACTCTGAAGGACAATCTTTCAATTCTCTTCACGAGATTCACGAATATAAAGTAAAAGAACAAATTTTAAGCATATTAGAGCCTTTCAATTCTCTTCACGAGATTCGAGTTTGGAAAAGACAAATATGTTATATTCATACCAACTTTCAATTCTCTTCACGAGATTCAGTCGAGTATTACGCTGCATTTGCATTTCCAATATTCTTTGTACTTTCAATTCTCTTCACGAGATTCAAATGTTAGAAGAAATGAAGGATATTTTAGCACCTATCATTATCTTTCAATTCTCTTCACGAGATTCAAAGGGGAGAACAAAAATGGATGATACCCTCCCTGGTTGTATCTTTCAATTCTCTTCACGAGATTCTTGTTTATGAATAGTAATAGATTCCATGCATGATAGCCAACAACTTTCAATTCTCTTCACGAGATTCTTAATGTGAATGTTGTGCCGTTAATGTCTTTCAATTCGCTCTTTCAATTCTCTTCACGAGATTCAGGAAGCAAAAAGTTGGCTTTTAAATTTTCACAGATTATTGACTTTCAATTCTCTTCACGAGATTCAAGGGCAAGAAGGGCATGTCTTCAATGCAATATACAGTAATACCTTTCAATTCTCTTCACGAGATTCGCATTGTACCAGTTAATTTCATTATCGATCCACAAAACTTTCAATTCTCTTCACGAGATTCACATCACCCCATCATAGCATATTGATAAGCGGCTGTCTGCTTTCAATTCTCTTCACGAGATTCCATAACCACTTGATACTGCTTGGGAACTTAGTTGTGTACGTAGCTTTCAATTCTCTTCACGAGATTCTTTAATTGGGCATTGGAAGGTTTAAAACGTGTTCTTCAAAACTTTCAATTCTCTTCACGAGATTCTTATGGCTAGTGATGTGATAAAAGGGGCATCAGAATATACAGCCTTTCAATTCTCTTCACGAGATTCCGGAAAAATGGAGTAAAAATCTAGCTGGGAGTGTTGAATACATACTTTCAATTCTCTTCACGAGATTCTTGCTTCCTAATATCGAGGAAATAATTGATTGGTATAGACTTTCAATTCTCTTCACGAGATTCTTCAAACAGTATCTTTATGATGTAGCAGAAAACAAAAACCTTTCAATTCTCTTCACGAGATTCTTTACATAAACGGCGCATTTGACTCATGGGGGGTTATTCACTTCTTTCAATTCTCTTCACGAGATTCAAAATGTTTGGGGTACTTTCGGATCATCAAAAAGAGCTTTCAATTCTCTTCACGAGATTCATGTCCTGGTGGTATGTAAGCACTTGCTAATACTTTCAATTCTCTTCACGAGATTCAGGGAAGCTTATCATGGAGGGAGGGTGGAATGCTTGAGAACTTTCAATTCTCTTCACGAGATTCTTAATGAAAAATCTTTCGAAGTCTATTACGAAGTGTATAAGAACTTTTAATTCTCTTCACGAGATTCATCTAATATATTTAAACTTTTTGGTTATTTTTGAGTTAAACTTTCAATTCTCTTTACGAGATTCCATTTAATTGGGTTGGACAACAAATTCAAAACTTCTTCTTTCAATTCTCTTTATGAGATTCTGATCTTGTTGACTATGATATAATAGATGAAATTGATTTACTTTCAATTCTCTTTATGAGATTCTATAGAGCAATTCCAAAAGAAGAATTTAATAAGTTAATTCCTTTCAATTCTCTTTATGAGATTCTTGTTCATATTATTATTTGTAAGGAGTGCGGTGCACTTTGTTGTACTTTCAATTCTCTTTATGAGATTCTTATTTGCAATCCCAAAAGCGGTAGATAATTTTTTATGAAATGACTTTCAATTCTCTTTATGAGATTCTTTTTTCTTAAAACAGCGATTGCCTGAGGGTAAAGTGCTTTCAAACTTTCAATTCTCTTTATGAGATTCAAGTAAGCATGCCATTCCAGTGGTCCCTGATCCAGCAAACTTTCAATTCTCTTTATGAGATTCAAAAAACTTCACTTGATTCTAGCGATAGAATAATTCAAACTCAACTTTCAATTCTCTTTATGAGATTCAGATCATGTTATTATTCTGCTGGTATTGTAATTGGCGAATTATATGACAACTTTCAATTCTCTTTATGAGATTCGACTACGACACTATAGATGAAATTGATTTATGGCACATCTTTCAATTCTCTTTATGAGATTCTAAAAGTATTTGAAAGAACATATCCTGAGGCTTATGTTTATTCCTTTCAATTCTCTTTATGAGATTCTCAACAGTTTTAACTGAAATTGCAAAACTCTTTGGAATTACACTTTCAATTCTCTTTATGAGATTCTTTTGTAATCGCCTTGACAAACCAAACAATCGTTTATTAGCTTTCAATTCTCTTTATGAGATTCAAACCTTTATTGCTTCAGAACCATTTCTAACCGTTGACAACTTTCAATTCTCTTTATGAGATTCCTTTTTCCTTGTCGTTTTCCCAACCTCTTTCCCCTAAAAATTTCTTTCAATTCTCTTTATGAGATTCGTGTTACTCAGGGTAGATTTCAAGGAGATAGAGTTGTAACCTTTCAATTCTCTTTATGAGATTCGAAAACAGTGCGAACTCTTCAATTGTGCTGATGAAGACTTTCAATTCTCTTTATGAGATTCTATAAGGATTCTTGAATTTTCTACAACAACAAGGACCTTTCAATTCTCTTTATGAGATTCTTTTCCAATACTCTACATAAGAAAAGTAACAACGTATTCTTTCAATTCTCTTTATGAGATTCTGAACTTGACTCTATTGTTCATATCATTATTTGCAAGTGCTTTCAATTCTCTTTATGAGATTCTCCAACATTCAAGATTCAGCCTTTGTCTCGGTGCAATAAAAGCTTTCAATTCTCTTTATGAGATTCCTTTGTTATAGACTTGGTAAAGCGATATTTCAAGAATTTACTTTCAATTCTCTTTATGAGATTCATAGATGTCTTATTGACTGGTATAGAGGTAGTAGGTAGTAGTCTTTCAATTCTCTTTATGAGATTCCGAGCAAATTTTTACTCTATTTGTTTATTTGAGCTATTTTCTTATTTAAATTTTTACAGTAATATTTCGGTAGTAGTTAATCTGCTTTTGAAATATGTTTTTCCACCGAAGTTTGATAAGAAAATTATATTTAGTTTAATATTATTTTTAGATTTAACATAATCTTTATAGGTATTAGAAGATAACTTTAGTTTTGGCGTGAGACTTTTGTTCTTTTTTGACAGACTTGATTTAGATAGGCGTTTTAGACTTCTACGTAAAGAACTTGAGATTAGAAATATTAGTAATGAGTTAAGAGGTTGGTGTTTTGATTCTCCTCCAATCGAACCGCCTTCTAGAACTATTCTTTTTGGTGTAAGTGAACTTGCAATGCGTTATTGTGAAAAAATGCGAGATATTTATTTAAAACGAGTTTTAAACATTAAGCCTCCTCTTACAATTAAAATGGCTAGAGGTATTGTTTTACATACAATTAATCGTGAAACTCTTTCTATTATTAAGAAATCGCTTTTCTCTGGAAATGTTAAATCTGGATCTGAATTAATTGAAAATCTACTTCCACTTACTAAGGAAATTGTTAATAGAGCTATTTTGGAAATTGAAAAATTATTCTCAAGTAAGATAAGTGAAAATGAAGAAAACAAACTTAGAATTGAAGCATCAGCATTTTATAGATTTCTTATTGTTCAAGCTGCTGCTAAAGTTGATCAGACTATATCCAAGTATCCACATTCTGATATTGATTCAATAATTAGTATTGCTATTCCACCTGTTGTTGAACGTAAAGTTGATGGCAGTCTTATTGGATTGAGTAGAGAGCTAAGTGTTGATATATATACACCATTCAATGCTATAGCTGATTTAAAGACAGGTGATATTAGAGAATTTCATCCATATGCTGCAACTGGATATGCTCTAGCTATTGAGGCTGAAGAAAATATTCCAATTGATTTTGGCTTTATTATATATGTTCAAATAGAAACAACTAGACTTGTACCTAGTTTTAAAATGAAATATTTTGTTATAAGCGATGAACTTAGACGTGAGTTTCTTGAAATTAGAGATGAGGCTTATGAAATTGTATCAATTGGTAGAGATCCTGGCAAACCTATAAAATGTCCAGATTATTGTCCATATTATAGTGTTTGTGAGTGATAATAATGAAACGTTTAATCATAAATGAACCTGGATTATTTATTGGTGTTAAAAAAGAAATGATTGTTGTTAAAAGAAAAAATGAAAAAATTTTGGAAATTTCTCCATTAAACATAAGTCAAATTGTAATATTAACACGTGGAGCTACAATATCCTCTGCTCTTATGAGACTTCTTACTAAGTATAAAATAGATTTGATAATATATTCTAGCTCAGGTTTTCCAATTGCTAAACTTTCAAGTACAAGAATTAGTGGATCAATTAAATTAAGAAAAGAACAATATAAAGCTCAAGATTTGCCTATTGGTGCTTATCTTACTAAAAGATTTGCTTGGGCTAAAGTTGTTAATCAAAAATCTCTTTTACGTGAAGCTAGTAGAAATAGAAGTAATATA
>JAWCDI010000051.1:0-6578 GCA_044343505.1 Candidatus Aenigmatarchaeota archaeon
TCCACCTTTCTCTTTTCTTCTATAGGTTTTCTCACGTAATACCCGACCAAAGCTCCAGCAAGTAGTACTATCAAATCTTTGGTTCCAACATCTATTTCTCCCAATTTCACCATTTACTCACCCCCTAATAATTTCCAAATTTTTTTATGTAATATGTAACCCCCCACTTCACCTATTAGAGCAGCTGCAGATGTGTAGATTGAATAATCTTTCAATATCTGTGGAATATCTGTTATAGGATTTCCTGTAAGAAAGCTCGTTATTTCTCTGCATGCTAAATAAACTATTGAGCCACACTGTGCTACTAAGTAGCCTGCTCCAGCTCCACCAACCATCGATACCAACGAACCTAACCCTTTCCAAAAGTTACTTTTTCCCACTTTCCCACCCAAACAACATTTTTTCCAATCTTTTAATTTCACTCATGTTCGAAGATTGGAAAGTAAGGTCATATTTGATTTTTTAACTTAAGCGGTAAGTGAATTCTAAAATAAGATTTAAATTTAAATGAAAACCAACTAAAAGATAGCGGGGAGGGATGAAAGGCTGAGCTCTAGCGGGGATTTAATCGAACCGCAATGGAGCAGCCTGGAGATCTTGTCAGAATGCTCGCCGGGCTCATAACCCGGAGGTCCCTGGTTCAAATCCAGGCCCCGCTATCAAACTTCTTCAATTCTGACAACATTTTAAGAATTATGAAAATATTCCTAACAGGTGAACCAGGATGTGGTAAATCTACAGTTTTGATGAAAACAGTGGATTTGTTGAGGAAAAATGGCCTAAAAGTTGGAGGAATAATTACCCCAGAAATAAGGGAGAAAGGTAAAAGGGTAGGCTTTTACGTCAAAGATGTTTTTTCCCAAATCATGGAAGTTTTTGCGAGCGTTAATTTAAAAATCGGTCCAAGATTAGGGAAGTACGGAATAGATTTGTACTCTTTTGAAAAAGTCGCTTTACCAGCAATAGATTTTGCAAGTGAAAACTGTGATGTTGTTGTTATAGATGAAATAGGGAAAATGGAATTCTTGAGCGAAAATTTTAAGAAAAAAGTACTATCTCTACTTTCATCGGATAAACCAATAATCGCAGTAGTTCATAGAAATTTTGTTAAAGGATTCGAAAAGTTTGGTAAAGTTTTAGAAGTGAACTTGAAAAACAGAGAAAAACTTCCTGAAGAATTGATGAAATTATTTCTTGAATTGTAAGATAGCTTTAATTAATTCCGATGTTGGAAACCCGAAAGCACCAATCCTTAACTCATAAACTTTTTTACCTATTTTTATATTCCCAAGTAACACGACCATAGACTTGAACTCAGAAGATTTCTTCAAACTTACTAAAAGTTTTTTACTCCATTTCTTCTCGCTTAAATAAAGAGTTATTTGATTGAATTCATCCTTTTTATCGATCACGACATCGAAATCCTTTAGTTGAATTAAATATTCCCGCTTCTTCAAACAATTCTCAATTGTTTTTTTGTTCAGTTCTAACAACTCCAGAGCTTTTTCCATACCTTTAGTTTGTACCAAGTTCACGACTCTACCGAAAGTTTCTCGTATCTTCATGATGGGTCCGGGGAGAATCGAACTCCCTTCTCCACCTTGTAAGGGTGGCGTCCTACCGTTAGACTACGGACCCAATTTTGATTTAAATTTAAAAATAAAAACCGTTGCGAGTAAAAATAAAAGAATAATCTCAGGTAAATTAAGTTCAGATAAGCTTCTAGCTTTTGCTGTTATAGTTGCAGTGAGTTGTTTGAATATTGTTGAATTTAAGGAAGAAGTTATATTAACGTAAACATAAGAATTAACACTTGCATCTAAAATCATCAGCTTGGCGTAAACTTCTTTTACCCCAGGTCCTGTTTGATTCCAAAAATCTGGATCAAAAGTATCACCATTCAATTCAACTTCGAATTCTGTTGGAGACAAAACGATTGCTCCAGGGGAGCTTGCTCTACATTCTGAAGTTCCTGTCTTAACACAAACTTTGATTTTGTAAACATCCTTAAACAAACCATAATTTTTTATGATTATTGGGAAATTGAATTCTTCTCCAACTAGAGTTGAATACTCATGAATCCAAGCAGAAAAGTTGAGTGGTAGAAAAGTTTTGTTGATATAAGTTGAAGTAATTGCTTTATTTTCTGGGTCATAAATTTTACATTTAATTTCATTCATCTCATGTAGAGGTTTATAAACTGGTGAAAGTATGGTGCAAATACCTTTTTCCGGATAAAACTGAACAGAACAATTTTGAGTTGCAGTGAATTCATCACCGTTCAAATAACAATCCATCCCTATCATCTTGTAGGAGAAATCAGGATAATAGGCTTGAACATAAGCTGCTATGTAGCTCGAATTTCCTGAAAGGTAAATACCTTCCCCCCTTAAGAATATCGGTTGAACATCAAATGTTAGGGTACCAGGTGTCAGGGGAGTTTGTGCATTAACGTTTGTAACGAAAAATAGGGAAAAAATTGTGAAGAAAAAATACACAGCTTTTTTCATGAATTAATTTTTGGAAGTAGAAGTAAATAAGTTTAAATTTTTTAATTTTGAGTTCAACTTCCAAAATCAAACAAATTTATTTTCCTAGATTTTTCCCACAAACTTTTTAAATACATATCAATCATTTTAACGAAGCAAGTATCTTTAGACCAAATAGAATGGAATCCGTTATCCTTGGATTCAAGTCTTAGAGATGCTTCTCTTCCATCAATGACAATCACATTTGGGTGAGTTTCTACCTCAAAAATACCTATTTTTATACCATGCTCTAAATACCATTTTGCGCTCGTCATTCTTTGAGAATCAAGTCTCGTTGCCATTATGTAAACATCAACACCCTTTTTCCTGGATTGAAGAACAGCTTTTCTGAATTTAGAAGAAAATGAAAAATCTTTGGAGATTCCATAAACGTATTTCTTAGCATTTTTCACCATCTCAGCCGTCTTATCGATCATTTCCATATATTTCTCACCCCTTTGAACCCAAATTCCCTCAACTTCATCTTCATCGATATGAATGGGTTTTAATAATTTGCTTATGGACAACGCTTTTTGTTTTAGACTAGAAAATTCTTGCTCTTTGGCTTTAAGGAGGTCTCTTATAGCGAGTTTTGGTTCAATGGCCTTGAAAAGCTTTGGTCTACCATCAAACATTTCAACTAATTGTTTCTTCATCAAACTTTCCAGAGCAGAGTAAATTTTTGATTGTGGTATTGAAGCTTGTTTGCTTACTTCCAGAGCTTTTGCTGGTCCTAATAAAACGAGCGTAAAATAAGCTCTAGATTCGTATTCAGTCATACCAAATTTTTGCAAGGTCCAGATTATCTCTTCTTTTTCCACAAGATTTCGTTATAACTCAAGTGTTAAAATGAGTTTCTTCCAACAAAAGTGGCTAAATGTTAATTTTTCACCACTCTTAGTGGTGGCTTAAATTCATTTACCTTTCAGTAGTATCTAACTACATGGAAAAATTGGAGAAAGGTTTAGAAAAAGTTAAAGAAGGTTTGAAAGAATGTGGTTTTGAAAACAGTGAAATAGAGAGTTTAATCTTTTTCTTCAAGAACTACTTGATTTTGAAGAAAAAGAATTCACCTTAATTTATTAAATCAGTTTTATGATATTTAAAAAGGGTCGTATGGAGAAAAACGAGATTTTCAAATTGTTGGAAGAGTTGGGTCTGAGTGATTATGAAGCAAGGGCATATACAGAACTAGTTTTGTTGGGACCTTCTAATGCTAGCGATTTAAGTAAAGTAGCCGAGATACCCAGATCTAAGATTTACGAAGTTCTAGAGCATTTGATGGAGAAACAAATGGTAGAAGTTTTTGATGAAAAACCAAAGATTTTTAGGGCGATAGACGCTAACGTTACGATAAAAAATTTGATAGAAGAAAAAGAGGGGTATCTTAAAAACATAAAAGAAAAAGCTGATAAAGTGATAGCTTACTTGAAGAATTTTGAAAGGAGGGAGGAAGAGATAGAAGGTATATGGGAACACAATAGCGAGAAAGCTATGGAAGCTTTGAACAAACTTGGGGAAATGTTAGATAGAGCAAAGAATTATGCGATAGATATAACTAGAGATTTCTCATTTTCTCAAAGGTTGAGAGAGGCGATAAGATCTTGTTTGAAAAGGGGTGTGAAATTAAGGATTATTTGTATGGGGATAAATCGAGAGAATTTTCAAAGGGCAAAATGGTATTATGAACAGAAAATTCCGCTGAGAGTTTTTGAAGTTAAAACTCACCCAAGAATATTAGTGGTTGATGGAAAAGAAGTTGCTATAAGGTTAGATAGCGACCCTAGAGCTAGGAGATTTAAGTTCAGGATAATCTGGTCAAACGAACCTTCTTTCGTAGCTGTTATGGACAGCTACATGAAAAATTTATGGAACATGGCCAAACCAGTTAATTTTAATAATCTAAGGATTTAGTATCATGCCCCCACTGGGATTCGAACCCAGGCCAAGAGCTTTTCACCAGATCCGCAAGCTCTCGTCCTATCCAGGCTAGACGATGGGGGCATAGTTATAAAAATATTTCTCGATAATTAATTTAATCTAAGTGGTATAATGTTCAAATGTTCAACCTGTAAAATTAACGTATTGGCCAAAGATAATTTCGTTAGATTTAATTGTCCCGCTTGTGGAAAAGTTGAAATAGTTAGATGTAGCACTTGTAAGGCTTTAAGTAATAAATATGTTTGTGAAAATTGTGGTTTCGTGGGACCTTGATATGGTAGAAGTAATAGTTGAGATGAAAATTTTTCCCAAAAATGTGGAGATCGATATCGATGACCTTGAGAGAAAGATTATCGATAAAATTTCACCCGAAAGAATAGAAAAAGAGCCGGTGGCTTTTGGTTTGGTCGCACTCAAGATTGTTAAAATGGTTAAAGATGAGGAAGGTCAAATGGACGAATTGGAAAGAAGGATTAGAGAAGTGGAGGAAGTGGGTGAAGTTGAAGTCATCAACGTAACGAGAAGTATTTAAGCTTTTCTACACTTATATCTATTAACATGGTGGAAGAAGCCCCCAAAACAATAAAGATAAAAATACCGAAGATAAACATTTGGCGAGTTTTCACGATAATCCTCACAGTGATAATTTTAGCACAGTTGTTTGGTTTTTTGAATTTAACAGGTTTAGCTGTTTTTCCTATTTCAAGCCAGCAAGTTGGTGAAAAAGTTATAAATTACATAAATCAAAATTTGGTTCAACCTGGAACGAACGCAAGCTTAGTTTCCGTTAACGACAAAGGTAGCTTTTATGAAATCGTTACAAGTTATAGAGGGAGTAAAATTTCAGTTTATGCTTCAAAAGATGGAAATTATTTATTCTTACAAGCTTTCGACATGAATCAACAAATCCAAAAACAACAACCTGAAGAGGAACAACCACAATTAGAAGTTCCAAAATCAGATAGACCAGAAGCAAGAGTCTTCATAATGAGCTATTGCCCTTATGGATTGCAATTCTTGAAAGCTTATATTCCAGTAATAGAGCTTCTTGGTGGTAAGGCAGATTTATACGTGAATTTCGTGGATTACATAATGCATGGAGAAAAAGAAATGATAGAGAACACGAGAATGTATTGCATACAGAAAGAACAAAAAGAAAAATTCACAACTTACTTGAAGTGTTTTGTAGAGAGTGGAAATGCTGAAAAATGTGTGTCTGAAGCTAAAGTTGACAAGGCGAAACTAGATGCTTGTATGGAAGCTACAGATAAACAATACAACATATCTAAATTGTTCAGAGAAAGTAGAGAAACTTTTCCACCCTATCCTATAGATTCGGAGTTAAACGATAAATATGGGGTTAGAGGATCTCCAACTTTTGTTGTGAATGGTGTGAGCGTGAGCGTTAATAGGGCTGCAGAATCCATAAAACAGGTTATATGCTCGGCTTTCAAGAATCCTCCACAGGAATGTTCAAAAACTCTAAACACGATTACAGAATCTCCTGGAATCGGTCCTATAGGATCAGCTGGTTCAGGATCTGGAGGCCAATGCTAAATTTAAAACAACCCACCAACAAAAATTTTATGCCTATCCTTTTCTTCAAGTTCACTTATTATTCTCCTAACTATCATCTTCTTCGGATCTGGCAACATTTCAACCCTTTCTTGCAGATCTTGAAAACTCTTGAATGGCTCTTCTTTTCTTTTAGACAAGATTTCCCACAAATGTTTTTTTCCGATTCCCGGTAACAACTCTAACATGTGTGAACGAGTGCTTAAAGGTACAGCTTTGTTAAAAAAGTTAACAAACCTGGCTTCGTTGTTTGTAACCAATTTGTTTATGACATTTTCAAGTTCGTTCTTGGCAAAATTTGTCAGATCTGAATATTTTATCTTTCCCCTTATGTATTTCACGACATCCCACTTACCTTCACCTATGTAAATTTTATCACCAGGTTTAACATTTTTTCCCTCTTTTATCACCACTTCAAGCAAAGTGAAGAGCTTTTCACCGATAACTTGTGCCACAGGCTCAGCTCTCCTATCACCTGGTTTTCCATGGGGAAAAAAATCAAGTATTATCGCAAATTCTTCTTTCATGAAGATC
>JAWCDI010000052.1:0-6473 GCA_044343505.1 Candidatus Aenigmatarchaeota archaeon
TTTTTCTAAAAGTTCTAGATGCGCTCGAAGCCATTGAGCCAGGATTTAGCAAGAAAATTTTAATGCTGGGGGGCATTAAAATTGTTAGTTTCTCTTTGCGAAGTCTTGGAGGAAAAAGGCATCTGATGGAAAGAGCCTGGTTTGAAAACCTGCTCAATGAAAACAAGATAGGATATGAAAAAATAAAAAAAGGAGGAGAGCTTTTTTATGTATTTAACGTAAATTGAATTAAATATTTGGTAAGTTTATTTAAATTAGTGAAGAAGAGTTTGGATTGAAATTGCTATAATAATCTCACAGCTAATATGCAAGATTGAACCTAGTGTTTGTAGCGTATATCTGCTCATTATTGCTGCTATATTTGGATTAGCTCTTGCGTTGAATTGATAAATTTATAAACTTTTTAAACTATTAATAAAGAAATGCCTAAAGGTGAATGAAAATGATAAAGACACCTCGAAAAGAAATTAGTTTAGAACAAATAGACACACATAAATTAGCTAACGAAATAATAAAGCACGCTTCAGAATCAAGAAATGAAGAAGAACTGAGAATAAGAGTTGAAACCACATTAAGACCTATACTAGAAAAATTGGGTATCAACTGGGCTCATTACGAGCATAGACATAAAATTTCTGGTGTTAGGAAAGATGCGCTTTATGGCCATGTGATAATAGAATATAAAGCTCCAGGAAAGTTAGATAATAAAACCGAGTTCAACAAAGCAAAAGAACAGGTTAAAGATTACATCAAAAGAGAAGCTGTCGATGAAAAATATTATGGAAGATATTTTGGTGTAATACTTGATGGTAATAAGATCGCATTTGTTAGATTTAGGAAAAACGAATGGGAAGAACAAGAAGAGCCACTGAACGTTAATGCGCAAACTGTTCTTAGGTTATTAGAGTGGATTATAGGTGTGAGAAGAAAGCCGATTGATGCTGAGTTTTTACTTTTGGATTTTGGACCTAAAAGCGAGATAAGTAGAAAGGTTATTCTAGCGCTTTATGATTCTCTTGTAGATAAAAATACACCAAGAACAGATATGTTATTTAATGACTGGAGAAGAGTTTTTTCACAAGTGTGTTCCTATTCAAAAGATAAGTTAGCTGGATTGGTTGAATATTACGGATTAGCTGATCATAAGAAAATTGATGTTGAAAAGTTGCTCTATGCAATTCACACTTATTATACAATCTTGATGAAACTACTAACTTCTGAAATTGTTACACTTTTTGCTGATAGCCTTCTAGGTTCTTATCTTAAGAGAATAGAAGAAGCTTACTATAGAAGTCATAAAGAAATGTTGGAAGAAATGAAAGATTTGGAAGAAGGAGGAATTTTTGCGACTATTGGAATAAGAAATTTTTTAGAAGCTGATTATTTTGCTTGGTATTTGGATGAATGGAATGAAAAGATAGCCGAATCTATTTTTGAATTAACTAAAAGACTTTTAGATGATTATGACCCAGCTACGGTCGTCACAAAAAGAGTAAAAGACCTTTTCAAGAGACTTTACCAAAATCTGGTTCCAAGAGATATAAGGCACAGATTAGGTGAATACTTTACTCCAGATTGGCTTGCTGAATTATTGCTTAATGAAGTCGGATATGATGGTAATCCTGATAAAAGAGTTTTAGATCCTGCCTGTGGTTCTGGAACTTTTCTTGTATTGGTAATCAAAAGAATCAAAGAGTATGCAGATGAACATTTTCTTGATAAACAAGAACTATTACAAAAAATAATTAACAATGTTAAAGGAATTGATCTTAATCCATTAGCCGTTTTGGCATCAAAAGCAAATTATTTGATAGCTTTATCTGACCTGCTTAGATATAGGCCAAAAGAAGGCATAGAAATTCCAATTTATCTTGCTGATTCTATATCTGTTGAGAGGGGACAAAAATGGAAAACGTTAGATTCTGGGGGAGAAGAAGAATTTAGGTTATATACTACTGAAGGAGAGTTTTGGATACCTAAAGAAATTATAGATAAAAATATTTTGAAAGAAATTCTTCTTTACATCGATACTGGAGTAAAGTTAAAATATAGTGAAAAAGAATTTCAAGAATTTCTTAATAAAGCTCTGAAAAAATTAAACGTTTCTATATCAAAAGTTTCTTTTGGAAGAATAATGAGATTATACAAGAAAATTTATGACTTGGAATATAAATATCATAAAAACAAAATTTGGACACAATTATTGAAGAATTCTTTTGCTCCTTTGTTGATCGGAAAATTTGATTATGTTGTTGGTAATCCACCTTGGATACATTGGTCAAATCTTCCAGAATCCTATAGAGAAAAAATAAAAGAGTTATATAAAAAATACAATATTTTGCCACCAGGGCCCTATTCAACTAAGATAGATATTTCTACTCTTTTTGTGTATAGATGTATAGACTATTATTTAAAAAGTAAAGGTATTTTAGGTTTTCTAATTACTCAAATTGTTTTTAAATCGTTTGCCGGATCTGGTTTTTTAAGATTAAGAACAGATAACTTCGATATAAAATTATTAAAGGTCCATGATTTATCAGAACTTTTACCATTTGAGGGTGCAAAAAATAGAACGGCTCTTTTTGTAGCTGTAAAAGGAGAGAAAACACAATTTCCTATACCTTACATTCTTTATAAGTCTGATAGCAAAGAAATAGATCAAGAAATATCTTTGGAGGAATTTAATAAAAAAATTAATAAAATAACCATGTGGGCAGAACCTATAGGAGGATATGATCCGAGAAAAGAATTCATACCACCATTAGCATCTTTACCTACTAGAAACATATTAGAAAAACTAAGAAATATAATAGGTAAATCTAAGTATAAAGCACATGAAGGTGTTAGTTTTACTCCACGCGGAATCTTTTTGATTAATATAAAAGGTGATATAGGTTCTGATGCTTTGATTATAGAAAATATGATTAACTACGCCAAATTAAATGTTAAAAAAATTATCTGCACAATAGAAAAAGATTTGGTATATCCAGTTATATTTGGTAAAGACCTTTTTAGATATTACTTTAAATCTAACAATTTTGGAATTGTGCCATATAATCTTAAATGTATTGAACCGTTTTCTGAGAAGGAATTAAAAACGTTATACCCTAATACATTCGAGTATTTAAAAAAATTCGAAAAAGAACTAAAAAGCAGAGCAGATATAAAGAGAAATAAAAGTCAGCCTTTTTATTTCTTATATAGATTAAATAAACATATACTATCGAAATTCAAAGTAGGATGGAGAGATATAGATAAAGAAATAAAGGCTTGTATGATTAGTCCTGAGAATACACCAATTGATAATAAAATTCCAATTCCAGATTATACTGTTAATTATATCGCGGTGGAAAATGATAAAGAAGCGCACTATATCTGCTCTATATTAAATTCTACAATCTCAAATTTTGTAATTAAAACATATCATCATTTACATTTGCAACCGCATATATTAGATCACTTAAATGTACCAAAATTCAACCCCAAAGAAAAACTCCACATAAAACTCTCAGAACTTTCTAAAAAAGCTCATGAACTGGCCAAAAAATATTATGAACAAAATGATTTAGTTGCCTGGGAGGAATTGAAAAAGGTTGAGGAAGAAATTGACAAAACTGTTGCCAAGCTTTATGGAATTACTGATGAAGAATTGGAAGAGATAAAGAAAACTTTGAGAATTTTGAAAGAAGGAGAAGCTGAAGAGGAAGAAAGTGAAGATGAAGAACCAATTGAATTACCTAAACCTAAAGATATTGAAATAAAGATCGAACCATTATTTATCAAGGAAAATGAAGCAAGTAAATTAAGTTGCACTATTTTTAATAACTCAGAAAAAACGTTATCTGACATTAAGCTAGCTGTATATTTGGATTCTAAGTTATTAAGCTCTGAAAATATAAAGAATATCGATAAAGGTTCCTTTCACACAATAAGTTTCGAGCCACCCAAACTTAAATCTGGTGAGTATGATTTGCGAATACTTTTAGACATTGATGGAATTAAAACTGAGGAAAAGAGAAAATTGTTTGTAGGAGCCGAAAAGAAAGCAAAGAAATTTAAAAGTGCTTTAGATAAAGAAATTGAGGAGATGTTAAAATGAGAATTATGTTTGATATCGAAACAACGGGTTTAGATCCATATAAACATCAGGTTGTGTTAATTGGATTTAAAAAAGATGGAAAAATTGAACAATTAAAATTATGGGAAATTAAGGATGAAGCAAAAATGATTTTAGAATCTATTAATGAACTTGCAAAATTTGACAAGTTTAATGATACAATAGTAGGTTATAATAATCTAAAATTTGATGTTCCTTTCCTATTAGAAAGATTAAAGATTTTAGGAAAAATGAAACCAGAATTCTGGTCGTTATTATATAATAAGAAATGGTTTGATTTGTATCAATTTTTAGGAAATAGTTTTAGGGCACTGAATTTATGGTTAGATAAACTAGGAATAAAGAAAAAATATCCCGAATTAGATGGAAAAAAGATGCCAGAATACTTTATTAAAGGAGATTATAAAAAAATCGAAAATCATAATATTGATGATCTAAATACATTAGAAGAACTTTTTTACAAATTAAAAAGTAAATTTCCTGATTTGTTAGGTTTTGAATGAAGTGGTCAAAATGGCAGTAAACCAAGATGAACTTAACGCAAAACTGAAATATTATTATCCAGAATATATAGTAAACAAGAAAATAGTGAATATTCAAGATATTAGACAAGTCCCAAAATTCGTTTCTGAACATTTACTAACAAAGATAGCAGAAGAAGGCGAAGAAAAAATAGGCGAAAAAATAGGAAAAATCATCGAACTTATAACTAATTTTTATCCTGAGGCAAAAGACAGAGATAAAATATTAGATAAAGTGATTATAAGGAAACAAACGCATAAAATCATAGACGAAATTAAAGTTGAAGTTGACGAAAAGCATGAGATAAGAAAAGCAATTATACCCTCTCTCAACATCAGAGATGCTATGATTTTAGATTCGATAGTTGATAAAAATCAAGAATTGTTATCTTCTGGTATATGGGGACTAGCTTCTTTGAGACCTTCTGATCCTATTACCGATAAATTTGGAAACAAGCTAACTTTACCTATTTTGATAGACAAGTTTGAACCTTTTCATGTTGCTAATATCGATTCTGATGAATTCATTAAGAAAAGAAAAAACTTTACAACAGAAGAATGGATTGATGTTCTAATAAATACTATTGGTTTGAATCCGGAGGTTTATACTGAAAGACAAAAGTTAATACTAATTTCACGCTTTGTTCCTTTAGTTGAGAATAACATAAACCTACTTGAGCTTGGTCCGAGGGCCACAGGAAAAACGTACTTCTACCGAAACATTTCATTTTACACTAGAATAATTTCTGGTGGGCTAATCACTCCAGCGCAGCTGTTCTTTAATATAGCTAGAAGAACAATAGGCGAAATTGGTGTAAAAGATTGTATAGTTTTTGACGAAATTGCAAAAATTAAATTTGGAAACGTAGATGAGATGATGGGTAAACTCAAAGATTATATGGAAAGTGGACATTTTGAAAGAGGACCTAAAAAAGCTACATCTTTATGCTCATTAGTTTTTATGGGTAATTTAGATATTAAACCTACAGAATCCGGTTATGTCCCAGTTGAAGATATAAATTATTCTTTACCAGATTTCATGAGAGGTGATACAGCTTTTCTTGATAGAATCAATGCTGTGATACCTGGATGGGAGATTATCAAAATTAAGAAGACTGACATACACTTATCTAAAAATTTTGGATTTTCAGTTGATTTCTTCTCAGAAATTTTGCATGATTTGAGAAAGAAAGACTTCACTTCCTTCCTTAGAAATAGAGTAGATTTAGAGAATGTTACAATAAGAGACGAAAAAAGTATATTTAGATTCGCTTCTGGTCTAGCAAAAATATTGTTCCCAGATAAGGGGGTTGACAATAAAGGTCTTAAAATTATAATGGATATTGCAGTAGAGTGCAGACAAAAAATAGCCGACCTTTTGCATAGAATGGCTCCTGGGGAGTTCGAAAAGAAGAAAATTGAATATAAAATTAAGTAAACTGACCAACTTAAAAAGGAAAGTCAAATAAATAATACAATGCTTGCATATCTTGCATATCTTGCATATGCTTTTGAAAAATGAAAGAAGAAATAAAATACGCTTTGCTGCATGCTCTTGAAAGAGGGGAAAATTTAAATGATGCAATTATTAGCTTGATTCAAGCTGGCTATGAGAAAAAGGATATAATAGAAGTTGCAAATCAAATCCTTGCTGAAAAGAAAGGGCTTAGGATTCCATCGGCTCCAGCAGCTCCAGCTGCGCCTGCCGCACCTGCTGTGCATGCTGTGCCTGCTACTCGAGCAGAGCTTCCACCTTCACTTCCTGCAGCCAAGCCACTCGCTCCAATCAAGATAGAAGAAAAACTTGAAGAGAAGAAGAAAAAAGTTGAAGCTCC